>CALGOE010000059.1 GCA_937958145.1 uncultured Desulfobacca sp. | reverse complement strand
GGGGCCAGACTGGCCCAGCCCGGGGAATTCACCCAACGCGCTTTCCTGGCCGGTCGCTTAGATCTGACTCAGGCCGAGGCGGTGCTGGAGGTGATCCAGGCCCGCAGCTCCACCGGCCTGAAAATTGCTGCCTCTCATCTGGCCGGCGGATTGGGTCAGACCATTGCCGCGCAGCGCCAGGCCATTTTGGACCTGTTGGCCCGGGTGGAAGCGGATCTGGATTTCGGCGACGAATTGCCGGCATTGGACTATCAGGAATTGGCGGCCTCCATCCGGGGCCTGGCGGCGGCGGTGGGGGCCTTGGGGGAATCCTACGGCCGGGGACGGGTGCTGCGGGAAGGCTTCCAGGTGGTTTTGGCCGGCCGACCGAATGTGGGCAAATCCAGCCTCCTCAACCGGCTGCTGGAGACCGAGCGGGCCTTGGTGACTGATATTCCGGGCACCACACGCGACGTCATCGCCGAACAGGTGCTCATCAACGGCCTCCCCGTCTGCCTTATGGACACGGCGGGACTGCGTCAGACCCAGGATCGGGTGGAGGTGCTCGGGGTGGAGCGGACCCGGCAGCACCTGGCCCAGGCAGATCTGGTGCTTTACCTCCTGGATGCCAGCCAACCCTGGCAGGCTGAGGATGCCTCGCAATTGGAGAGCCTCGCGGGGCAGAACCTGCTGTTGGTGCTCAACAAATGTGACCTGCCCATGGTCCTCGGGCCCGATGCCCTGAGGGCGGCCTGGCCGTACCCGCTAGTCGCCATTTCGGCCCTGACCGGCGCCGGGCTCGCGGAGCTGCGCCAGGCCATTTTTCAGGCGGCCATGGGGCAAACGGTCCCGGTCTCGGGGCAGATCGTCACCCAGGCCCGTCATTATCAACATCTCAGCCATTGTCGGGAGGCGCTCAGTCAGGCCGCGGACCTCATTGCGGCGGGGCAGCCGCCCGAACTGGTGGCCCAGGAACTCCAGACTGCGGCCCAGGAACTGGGCGCCATCCTGGGACTGGAAATCGGCGAGGAAGTCCTGGACCGGATTTTTTCCCAATTCTGCTTAGGAAAATAACAGATGGGCGGCGAAACGGCCGCCGCCGGGAGCAATATGACCAAAAACATTATTCCTTTTGAAAAGGCCAAACGTTCGGTCAAGGAAATCGTCGAGCGATTTTACCAGGACCTGGATGATATTGAAGAGATTGTCATTATTGCCAAAGACCGGGAGGGCGAGTGGGTCTTTGCCAACTCCGAGTTGGCCAACGAATTGGAATGGATCGGCAGCATCTATAAATTTATCAACAAGGGTATCCTGGAGGATTCTGACGATATTGATTACAGTGCTGATTAGAGGTTTTTCCCGGCTGTAAGGTGATCAGGGGGTGGTTCGAACCGGAAGCTCAAGGGGCTGGCGGCAGGGAAAATGAAGGAGAGAATGTCACCCGTGCCATGCCTCCCCAGGGTTTTCAGGGCTGCTGTTCGTAGGTAAGATAGGTCTGGCAGACATTGTGGACAAAAGCCTGGGTTTCGGGCAGGTCAGGGACTTTCTGGGATTTTGCCACGCGGTTGGGGCCGGCGTTGTAGGCGGCCAAGGCCAGCGGCAGGCGGAAGCCGAATTTCTCCAGCAAATGCCGGAGATAACGGGTGCCGCCCATGACATTCTCCTGCAGATCGTAAGGGTCCTGAACCTGCAGATCGGCTGCTGTGCCGGGCATGAGCTGCATCAGACCCTGGGCCCCTTTGGGAGAAGTGGCGGCCGGATCAAAGTTCGATTCCACCCGGATCACCGCCTTGATGAGGGCGGGGGGCAACTTATGCTGCCGACTGGCCTCCTGGATAATGGGCTCCAAGCTTTGCGGGGTCAGGCGGGAAACTCGCACGGGCCCAGGCGCTCCCCGGAGCCGCCCGGTGGGCAGAGAGGCAGCCGCCTTTTCCGCCGGCGTGGGCCGATTGGCAAAATAATAATAGATGACCCCGTTCTTGACGACGCGGCGATAGGGCTCGGTCCAGCCGGGGGCCGGGAGCAACAGAACCACCACGAGGCAGAGGGCCAGGCGGCGAACCCGCAGATAGGTTGATGGCATGAGGGTCATGATGGCACAGGATTAAAAAGCCGGATTGCTTTCTTTATGTAGCAAAGCCCTGGGGGGAGGTCAAGCTTTTTCAGGGATGGGGGGCCGAACAGCGCCTGGCCTGAGCACAAACTGCGCATGGTGTCGCCGGCTACCCAGGTTCAGGGGGAGAAAGAACTTTTTTATGGCCGAGGTAAAGATTCAGTGTAAAATCTGGTTGGAGAAAGACGGGCAGATTTTTTTTGGCCGGGGCCGCCTGGAACTCTTGCAGGGGATCATGGCTTACGGCTCTTTGGCCGAAACCGCCCGCCATCTGGGTATGTCCTACCGCGCCGCCTGGGGCCGGCTCAAGACCTCGGAAAGCCGTCTGGGGCGCAAGTTAACGGCAAAGGTGCCGGCGGCGGGGCGGGGGCAGAGGCTGGTGCTGACGCCGCTGGGGCAGGCCCTGGTGGCAGATTTTTTGGATTTGGAAGCCAAGCTCGCCCGCTTTCTGGTCGACCAACAGGAGTCTTTAACGCGCCGACTGGCAGTCGAATAAGATGCTGAGCGAATTGGAACAAAAAGTCATCCGCGGCCTGCAGCGGGACCTGCCGGTGACGGCCCGGCCGTTTCAGGAAGTGGCGGCGGAACTGGGCCTGAGTGAAGAAGAGTTGACGGCCATCATCCGCCGGTTGATGGCCCAGGGGTATATCCGCCGTTTTGGCGCCACGATCCGGCATCGCCTGTCGGGATTCCAGGCCAACGCCATGGCAGCCTGGTCGGTGCCGGCCGACCGGATTGAGGAGGTCGGCGCCCAGATGGCCGGTTTTCGGGAGGTTACCCACTGTTACGAACGGCAGGGACATGAAACCTGGCCGTATAATCTCTACACCATGATCCATGGCAAGACCCAGGAGGAATGTGAAGCCATCGCCCGGCGCATGGCTGCCGCCACCGGTATTGAGGATTATGTCTTGCTTTTCAGCGACGCCGAACTGAAGAAAACGACTATGCGGTATTTTCAGGGTTGAGGTTGAAGCTGGCCCGCACCAGCAAGCCCCCAGTCCTGGGCACACTACCGTGAGGCAGAGAAGGAAAGAACGATGACAGACCACTCTTCCCGGCTTTTTCAGCACGCGCAAAAGCTCATTCCCGGCGGGGTCAACAGTCCGGTCCGGGCCTGGCGGGCCATGGGGCTGACGCCCCGCTTCATTGCCCGGGCCCAGGGCGCCCACATTACTGATGTGGATGGCAACAATTATATTGATTTTGTTGGGTCCTGGGGACCCATGATCGTCGGCCATGCCCATCCCCGGGTCGTGGCGGCGCTGCATGAGGCGGCCAAGGCCGGCACCAGCTACGGCGCCCCCACAGCGGCGGAAGTGGAATTGGCCGAAATGCTGGTTGCGGCCGTACCCGGCCTGGAAATGGTCCGCTTGGTCAACTCCGGCACCGAGGCCACCATGTCGGCCCTGCGGCTGGCCCGGGCTGCCACCGGCCGGGACCGGATTATTAAATTCGACGGCGGTTATCATGGTCACGCTGATACGGTCCTGGTCCAGGCCGGCAGCGGCGTTTTGACCCAGGGTATCCCCGGCAGTCCCGGGGTGCCGCCCGCCATGGCCCAGCTTACCCTTTCCTTGCCGTACAATGATCTGGCCGCGGTGGAGCAGGCCGTAGCGCAATATCCCGGCGAAATAGCCGCCATTATTGTGGAACCGGTGGCCGGCAATATGGGCGTGGTGCCGCCGGCGCCCGGTTTTCTCGCCGGGCTGCGGCAACTCTGCGACCGCCACGGTATCGTCCTGATCTTTGACGAAGTGATCACCGGCTTTCGGGTGGCTTGGGGCGGGGCCCAGAGCCGTTATGAGGTTATTCCTGATCTCACCTGCTTGGGCAAGGTCATCGGCGGCGGCCTGCCGGTGGGCGCCTATGGCGGCCGCCGGGACCTGATGGCCCAGATGGCCCCGGTTGGCCCGGTTTACCAAGCCGGGACGCTGTCCGGCAACCCCCTGGCCGTGGCTGCGGGCCTGGCCACCCTCAAAATCCTGACCGAACCAGGAACCTATGAGCGCCTGGAGGAGCAGGGGCGCGTCCTGGAAATCGGCTTTGTCGCCGCCGCCCAGCAGGCCGGTATGCCTCTGATCGTCAATCGGGTGGGTTCCATGTTCACCCTTTTCTTTGCCCCCAGCCCGGTCACTGACCTGGCCGGAGCCCAGGCCAGCGACACCAGCCGTTTTCAGAAATTCTTCCGTCTCATGCTGGAGCGGGGCATCTATTTGCCGCCCTCCCAATTTGAGGCCTGGTTTATTTCCTTGGCTCATACCAAAGAAGACCTGGAAAAGACATTGGCGGCCAGTGGCCAGGTTTTTTCTTGTCTGAAAAATGGACAGCCCTAGTCCAAAATACGACCCCTGAGAACTGGGTAAGCCATCATTGCAGAGCATTGATCCTTGGCTTGGGCTGCAAGGGGCTTTGCCGCCAACGGCGCTCCGGCATGATCAGCGCATCAGCTCTCACGGCGTCTCATGGCCAGCCATGGGCCCCCCTCGTTGCGCATTGCCAAAATCAATCCGTCAGTTCTGGGTGCAGCCAGGCATTGCTTCTCGGCAAACCCCGGGATTTCTCCACGAGCGCCTGTGAGCCAGGACCCTCCTACCTGTCCGGGGAAAAAGGGTATTCGAGCAGATCTGGGCCGGGCCAGGCGCTGGGATGCCCCGGATTTCCGCTGGGGGAGGTTTCGCCCAGCTGGGTCTGAGTCGACGCCCGCGGCAGGGTCTGTATCTTTGCGCTTGCCCCGCTGGAACCGGGACGTATTTTGAACAATGCCGCCGGTCCGGGGAGCGTGCCTGCTGCCGTCTGCTGCAGCCGGTTCGCCTGAGGCCAGGGAATAATTCTGGCCCCAGCCTTTCTAACCCCTTGCCAACCCTTCAATCTCGGCCGATCCTCTTCTTTTTCCCTGCTCTGTGACCTTTTCCGGACGAATAAACGGTTCGGGGCAGCGCTGCTGGCAAAAAATTTGCAACCCTTGCATTCATGATACTCATTTTCGTACAAAGGAGGTGAAAAAGCGGGTTGGTGCCCCAGTGGCAGGTATTTATTTGATGTCCTTATAGATTTTTATCGAGGAGGATAGTATGGCAGACAAAGTTCCAGGAAGGGCATGGGTAGTCACCTTTGCGGGAACCGCGGTCAACCTTTGTCTGGGTATCTTGTATGCCTGGAGTGTGTGGGCCAAAGCGTTGATCAATGAAAAGATGGCCGGCCAGCCGATGACCGATGCCTTAAATGCAGGCTGGGTATATCTCACCAACGCTGAAGCAGCCACGCCGTTTTCACTCTGCGTCCTTATCTTTGCCTTATTCATGATTCCCGGCGGCCGGATTCAGGATAAATTCGGCCCCAAGGTCGGCGCCATCACGGGTGGTCTGTTCCTGGCGATCGGCTGTATTATCGCCGGTCTGTCCAAGAGCTATGCCGGTCTGATCATCGGTTTCGGTATTTTCGGTGGTATCGGTATGGGTATCGGTTACGCGGCCCCGACCCCTGCCGCCCTGAAGTGGTTCGGACCCCATAAACGTGGTCTGATCGCCGGTCTGGTGGTGGGTGGTTACGGCGGTGCGGCCCTTTACATCTCGCCGCTGGCGGCGTATCTCTTGAATTCTGGTGGTATTTCCTATAGCTTTGTTTGGTTGGGGATCTTCTTTGCCATCGTCGTTATCATTGCCGGCAGCCTGTTGTCCTGGCCGCCGGAAGGCTACGTGCCCCCGGCGGCGCCGACCGTGGCCGGTGTTGCTCCCAAAGCCGTGGGCACGGCAGTTGACTGGGTCGCCAGCGACATGATGAAGACCTGGCAGTTCTATGCCCTGGTCTTTATGTTCATCGGCACCACCCAATCCGGTCTCATGGTCATCGCCAATGCTGCCAAAATTTTGGCGGAAGCTGCCAAGGGCGTGCCCTTCCTGGTGGCCAACGCCTGGATCCTGGCTTCGTATGGTGGTATCGTCAACGCTCTGGGCCGGGTTGGCACCGGTCTGTATTCCGATAAGATCGGCCGTGGCAACGCCTATTCTCTGAACTGTCTGGTGTCCGCCTTGTTCCTCTTCCTGATGCCCTGGATCGCCGGTTCCGGCAACGTCTTCTTGCTGTTCCTGGCCATCGGTATCGCCTACTGGCAGTATGGCGGCGGCTTGGCCCTGATGCCCTCGTTTACGGCCGACTTCTACGGTCCCAAAAACCTGGGCTTCAACTATGGTCTGGTGTTCATCGGCTGGGGTCTGGGCTTCTTCATGGCCAGACTGGCCGGGACCATCAAAGACATTACCGGGAGCCTCAACTGGGCGTATATTATCTCCGCAATCATTCTCATTCTCGCCGTTATTGTTTGCCGACTCACGAAGCGGCCGGTGCTGGAGAGTGAAAGACATTAATTGCGGTTCTCACCGGTTCGGGTAACATGTCATCAAGGTAGCGGGTTTACGGCCCGCTACCTTTAATTTTTCTGGAGATGGCAGGTATTACCTGATATAGTCGTTACGAACACAGCCGCTGCGGCAAAATAACTTTCCCAATTGATCTGCCTATGGAACCTGTACCTGCGATACCTTTCATTCCCGCGCCCGGGAACCTGCAACTGGAGCCGATGATCGGCTTCGTTCTGGGGGCCTTGTTTGCCGTGCTCTTCAACGCTGAGGGCCAAGCGTTTCTGGCCACCTCTTTGGGGGATCAGCGGCCGGGGGCCACGGACCGGCACCATTTTAACGCTTTTATGCATCTGGATGTCCTGGGCACCATTGCCTTTGTGGTGGGCGGCTTCGGCTGGGCCCGCCATATTGACGTCAATCCGGCCCGTTTCGAACACCCGCAGCTGTATCTTATTCTCACCCGACTGGGGGGGCCGGTGGCCAATCTTTTGTTTGCGGGTATCATGGCCAGCATCATCCACCTGGTCATGACCCTCATGGACCTCTCGCCCCATATCTTCCTGGGGGTGGTGGCGGTCAATGTCACCATGGCGGTTTACCATCTCATCCCCATCCCGCCGTTGGCCATGGGGAATATCTGGGTGGAATTATTGCCGGCATCCCAGGCACACGTGAAAATGTGGCTACAGCGTCTCGGCCCCTATGTTTTGCTGGCCATCCTCTTCTATGACCGGATCTCCGGGGCAGGGCTATTCGCTCCTCACCTGGATCCCCTGGTCCGGGCGGTTTATGCCTTTATCACCGGTTAGTTTTCCTCGGGGTCAGGCGCCGGTTGGCGGCGTTGTTGCCAGGCCGCGGCCAGTTCTGGTTCCCGGCCCTGGCTGCCGGGCTCATAAAAGCCGAGCCCGTTGATTTCGGGGGGGAGATACGGCTGGGCGATATAATGGCCGGGGAAATCGTGGGGGTAGAGATAGCCCTGACCGTGGCCCAAGGCCTGGCCGTCCCGGCTGGCATCCCGGAGGTGGAGGGGTACGGGATGGGCGCCGTGTTCCTGGAGGTGGGCCAAGGCCCGGAAATAGGCCTGGGTGGAGTTGCTTTTGGGAGCCAATGCCAGATACATGGTGGCCTGGGCCAGGTGGTATTGGGCTTCGGGGAGGCCCACCCAGGTGAGGGCCTGGGCCGCGGCCACGGCCAGGACCAGGGCCTGGGGGTCGGCCAGGCCGATGTCCTCGGAGGCCAGAATCAAGAGGCGGCGGGCGATGAATTTGGGGTCTTCGCCGGCCTGGAGCATGCGGGCCAGCCAATAGAGGGCCGCATCCACATCTGACCCACGGACGCTTTTGATAAAGGCCGAGATGGTGTCGTAATGGGCGTCGGCATCTTTGTCGTAGCGCACGGCCTGGGCCTGGATGGATTCCTCGGCCACCGCCAGGGTAAGCTCAATGCGGCCGTCGGGCCCCGGCGGGGTGCTCAGGACCGCCAATTCCAGGGCATTCAAGGCGTTGCGGGCGTCGCCGCCGGCCAGACGGGCCAGATGGTGCAGGGCCTCCGGCGCCGCGGTCACCGGATAAGCCCCCAGGCCCCGCTCCCTATCGGTGAGAGCCCGCTCCAACAGGAGCATAATCTGGGCTTCGGTCAACGGCTGAAAGACAAAAACCCTGGCCCGGGAGAGGAGAGGGCCGATCACCTCGAAATAGGGATTTTCGGTGGTGGCGCCGATGAGGATGAGGGTGCCGGCTTCCACATGGGGGAGGAGGGCGTCCTGCTGGGCCTTGGTGAAGCGGTGGATTTCATCAATCAAAACAATGGTGCGCCGACCCTGGGCCAGCTGGCGTTGGGCCTGCAGTACCACCTCGCGGATGTCTTTGACGCCGCTGAGAACGGCGCTGAGGTTGACAAAATGACTGCGGGTGGCGGCGGCGATGATCTGGGCCAGGGTGGTTTTGCCGCAGCCGGGTGGTCCCCAAAAGATCAGGGAGGAAAAGAGCCGGTCCGCCTCGATGGCCCGGCGCAGCAGCCGGCCGGGGCCGAGCAGGTGCTCCTGGCCGACAAATTCTGCCAACGTGCGGGGCCGCAGCCGGGCGGCCAGGGGGGTATGGTCCGGAGTCGGTTGCCTGTCGGGGGGAAAGAGGGAATCTTGCCGGGGCACGGGGTCATCACCTCAGAAGGGAGGGCGTAAGTCCAGGAGCAAAGAGGGAGGCGTGAACTCGCGGTCCCCCGCTTTGGCTTGGCCGGTTCTCGGCTTGCAAGTCGCTATCATCTCTGCTATAATCACTTTATCAAGGATGAGGCAGGATACCATCATGTTCGGATATAATTTTACCACCCTGATCATTATTTTGGTCATCGCCCTGCTGTTATTCGGTCCCAAGCGGCTGCCGGAGTTGGGCGACAGCATCGGCAAAGCCATCCGCGGCTTTAAGAAGGCGACGGAAGGGGAGCCGGAGCCTTTGCCGCCGTCGACCGGCACCCCCCCGCCCCAGGCAAACAATCCGGAAGCATCTGCGACCGCCAAAACATGTTCCCATTGCCAGAAGCCCTTGGGCGGCGACTTTGCTTTTTGCCCCCATTGTGGCCAGAAGGTCTGATGCCTGCGGCCACGAAGGAGCCGACGCCGTGTTCGGTATCGATTTCCCCGAATTTATTGTTATCCTGATTATCGCCCTCATCCTCTTTGGCCCGGAAAAACTGCCGGAATACAGCCAAAAACTGGGGCAGTTCGTGTACAAATGGCGGCGGGCCTATACCAATCTGCAGCGCCAGATGTATATGCCCCAGGACCTGAGCCAACTCACCTCTCCCAGCCCCTATCACGAGGATTTATGCCCGCAATGCCGGCGCCGGGTCACCAGCGAGTTTGCCTTCTGCCCGCATTGCGGTCATGATTTGCGGCCGCAGCCGCCTGCCGCGGCCACAACTGCGGCCACCCCCGCCGAGGGTGCACAAACCACGCCGCAGCCGTAACGGCAGGCCCTGTAGCCCAAAGGTTATTTTTGTAGCACCATCTCCACCCGCCGCATACCTTCCACCGGGGCTTTAACCTCGAACCCCAGTTTGCTGACCAGCCGGAGCATGGGTTCATTGGTCGCCAGGATTTCCCCCCAGAGTCGTTTGACGCCACAATCTTCAGCAATCTTAATAACTTCGGTGATGAGTTTGGCGCCCAGACCCTTGCCATGCCAGGGATCGGCGACAATGGTGGCAAACTCAGCGCTCTCGCGGTCCGGCGACATGACCAGGCGGCCGACGCCCATCATGACTTCGGGCCCTGGGGGCATACCGATGGCGGCCAGCCCGATTTCCCGATCGTAATCGTTTTGGGTAAAGCGCACCAGAAAGCTGTGCGGGAAGCTCTTCAGCCGCTGGAAATAGCGGAAATAGAGGGTTTCTTCGGAACAGCTGCGCAGCAGACCTTCCACCAGGTCTTCATCTTCCGGGACCATGGGGCGAAGCTTGACGGGCGTGCCATCCTTAAGGAGCCAGGAGCTCTCGTATTGGTTGGGATAAGGCGCAATAATGAGGTGGCGGGGGGCCGGCACTTTGGGGGGGGCCAGAATGATCCGGGCATCCACGGCGATGGGTTTGCCGGTGAGATCGATGAGCAGCGGATTGATATCCAACTCAACGAATTCGGCAAAATCCGTCACTAACTGGGACAGACGCACCAGCATCTCGGCCAGGATTTCCTCGTTGACCGGCGGCAGACTGCGGTATCCGGCAAATATCTTGGCAATGCGCGGATAATGGATCGCCCGGCGGGCCAGCTGCATGTTCAGGGGCGGCAGCACCACGGCGGTGTCCCGATACACTTCGGTCAAAATGCCGCCCATGCCAAAAAGCAGCAGGGGGCCGAAATGAGGATCGAGTCTGCTCCCCAGGATCAGCTCGGGATGCATAAAATTGATCTGTTCATGGACCGTTACTCCCAGGATCCTGGCTTCGGGCCGCAACCGTCGGGCCCGGTCGGTGATGTCCTCAAAGGCGGCCATGACCTCTTCGGGCGATTTGAGATTGGTCCGCACCCCGTCCACTTCAGACTTATGGGAGATGTCGTAGGAGTGAATTTTCAGGACCACCGGGAAGCCCATGTCCTGGGCCTGTTTGGCGGCCATGGCGGCGGTGGCGGCTGCCACGGTGCGGTTGACCGGGATGCCATAGGCCGAGAGGATGGCCTTGCCTTCGATCTCGGACAGGGTCTGCAATTGCCGCTGGAAACAGGCGTCAATGAAGCCGCGGGCCTGCTTATGATTAACCTGGATTTCCCGGGGGGACCGGGGCGGCGTTTCCTGGAGGAGCTGCAGGTTCTTGGTATAAGAATACATCTCCATGAAGGTATCCACGGCCATTTCCGGCGTCATGAAGGTGGGAATGCCGCCATTGTTCAGGATTTGCGTTCCTGCCGCTACTTCCTGGGCTCCCATCCAGACGGCAAAAACCGGCTTGGCCTGGGTCTGCAGCTTCTCGACGATTTCCTGGGCCACGGCGGTGGGGTCAGTCATGGCCTGGGGGGAGAGGATGATGATGACGCCGGAGACTTCCGGGGCCTCCAAACAGACCTGCAGGGTTTTGAGGTAGCGTTCCGGCGGTGCGTCTCCCAAGATGTCGATGGGGTTATGATGGCTCCAGTGGGGCGGCAGGAATTCGTTTAATTTGGCGATGGTGTCGGCGGACAAGGGCACCGGTTCTTCATCCCATTTGGCAAAGGCATCCACCGCCATGACGCCGGGACCACCGGCATTGGTGATGATGGCCAGGTTGCCGCCCAGGGGCCGCTTCATTTTGCCCAAGGCCTCGGCGCAACTGAAGAGCTGGGCGATGGTGTCCACCCGGATAATCCCGGCCCGCCGGAACAAGGCATTATAGGCGTCATCCTGGCCGGCCATGGCCCCGGTGTGAGAGGCGGCGGCCCGGGCCGCGGCTTCGGAGCGGCCGGATTTGACGACGATGATGGGCTTGACCCGAGAGACGGACCGGGCGGCGCTCATGAATTTCCGGTGGTTGGTGAGATTCTCCATGTAAATAATGATGCTTTTGGCGTGGGGATCGTTCCCCAGATAATCGATCATGTCGCCGAAATCAATATCGGCCATGGAGCCGATGCTGACAAAATGGCTGAAGCCGATTTTTTCCACCGCGGCCCAATCCAGGGCGGCACTACAGATGGCGCCGCTCTGGGAAAGGAGGGCCAGGGAGCCGGGGATGGCCCGCTGGGTAACAAAACTGGCATTGAGGTTGGTGTGGGGGCAAATAATGCCCATGCAATTGGGGCCCAGGTAGCGCACGTTCCCGGCCTCGGCGGCAGCTTTGATGTCGGCTTCAATGGCCTTGCCGGCTTCGCCCACCTCCTTGCCGCCGGCTGAAATGATGATGGCCCCGGGGATCTGTAAGCGGCCGCACTCCCGGATGATGTCAGGAACGCCCCGGATGGGGATGGCGATAACCGCCAGGTCGATGGCGGCGCCGACGGCGCTGAGGGTGGGGTAGGCCGGCACCCCCAGGATTTCATCGTGGTTGGGATTGATGGGATAAATCTTGCCGGGGAAATTTTCGGTCAACAGGTTGTGGACCAGGGTGTTGCCGATGCTGCCCTCTTTCTTACTGGCCCCGACAATGGCCACCGCCTGGGGCTGAAAAAATTTTTCCAGGACATGCTCTTTCATAGGAAACCTCAATTCTTGTAAGAGGAGCACTGCCAGGGCCACAACAGTCTTTGGGGCACTGTGGGCTGACTGATGACGGCGGTTTGGTTAAATGCCGCTTTTCGTGACCAAGGCCACGCCAATACAGATAAGAATGGTGCCGGCCCAGCGTAACGGCGACACGGTTTCGCCAAGAAAATATATGGATAACAGCGCCGTGAGGACATAGCTCAAAGCGGTCAGCGGCAGCACAAAACTGAGATCGCACCAGGAGAGGATAGCCAGCCAGAGAAAGAAAAACCCGGTCAGAAAGATGATGCCGATAATGATTGAAGGCTGGCTGAAGATCCGGAGCCCTGTTTGGAAGAGCTCTGTCGGGCTGCACGAGGTGACAGCACCGATTTTTTTCATGCCGTGGGCCAGGAGCATGTCGCCCACGGAAACCAGGAGGATGGCTACGGCCAGAAGAGATAAGGTTTTTGCCATGAGGATACCATTTCAGTCAGACTTTCTGGTCAAGCAGTGCACACCGAAGCGTGGCGTCAAAGCAAATTGACAGATTGGACCTTTTTGCCACAGGCTCGTCAGATTGTTTATAAACGCCTTTCTGCCATCCCACAAGGGGTTATTCCTTGTTTTCGGTCAGATCCCGGAAAGAAATAAGCTCATGGCCCAGGGATTGGAGTCGCGCCGCCACCG
Organism: uncultured Desulfobacca sp.; assembly: GCA_937958145.1. Classification (GTDB taxonomy): domain Bacteria; phylum Desulfobacterota; class Desulfobaccia; order Desulfobaccales; family Desulfobaccaceae; genus Desulfobacca. The sequence goes on along the minus strand of CALGOE010000059.1, from coordinate 4,421 downwards.
CCGGGCTGGTCAGGGCGGCCAGCTCGGCCTCCGGGCGGTACCGCGCTGGCCAGGGAGGCCGCGCCCCGGCGGCGGCCACGGCAGGATGACAATAAATTTCGGTGACCCCTGGCGCCAGGCGGGGCAGCAGTCCCAGGAGAAATTTCTCGTCCATGGCACCATCATTAAGCAGTCCGAAAACATGATCATTGGCCCGCAGGGGGCCCAGAGAGGCCGCAGCTTGGCGGCTGAGCCAGGCAAAGATGAGGGCGTGGAGGGTTTTTGAGACTCGGCGCCGTGGGTCCAGGGAGAGGGTGACCGGCAGGTTTTCCCTGGCCAGGCGGACGGCGGGGATATCATACTGCCGGGCCAGGTGCCGCACCACCGGCCAGATGGCCGGGTGCAGGTGGATATTGAGGTGGCCGTTGAGAAACCAGAGCCGCAGACCGGCGGCCAGCAGCCGTTCTATCTGGGCGGCTAACTCCGCGGCGATCTGCTGCTGCAGACGCCGCGAGAAATAGTAGTGTAGCCCTGCGGCCACCGGGTTATGAGGAAAACGGCCCTGACGGTCCACCAGATGCGGGATGTGCCGGGGCGGCAGGACAGCCTGCCCCTGGATGAGGGTAAGATGGACGCCCAGGCACAGTTCCGGGCACGTTTGGGCCAGGCTTACCGCCGCCTGCCAGGCCGGGGCGCCCGCCATCAGGGAGGCGCAGGTGAGCAGGCCCTGCTGATGGGCCTGGATGATGGCGGCATTGACGGCCGGGGCCAGGCCGAAGTCATCACCGGTGAGAATGAGCCGACAGGTTGGGGTTCCCATGGTTTCAAGGGCCGCCGGAAAACCAATGGCGGCTCTGCCAGGCCGCCGTTAGGGCGAGGCGGTTTTCTCTCCTCAACAAATGCTTGATGGCCGCGCGCCATTGCCCCTTGTGCGCGGCCTGCCAGGCCTCGCTGGCAGCCACGGCCGGATACTGTTGCACACTGGCATCCCGATAGCAGTCGGTGAGGCAGGCGTGGCAGGCGTGGCGCCGCCGGGGCAGATCGGCGAATTCTTCCACGGTGCCGAGGGGCTGACGGCGGATGTGGCAACAGCAGACGTTGAGGTGCCAATCAAGATAAAAATACTTCCAGCCGGCCAGACAGGGGAAACGCACTGCCTGGCCCTGCAGTTGGCGCTGCAGTTCCTCCAGCCCCAGATCAGGATTCAGGACCGCCAACGGTGCCCGCCGTCGCCAGGATTGCAGTTTTTGCAAGACAGCCGCCAGTTCCGCCGCGGTAAAGGTAATACTGGGGGCAACAGCCGCCTCACCCGAGGGCCAATGCCCCGCCATGGTTGGGTAGGAAAAGGTCACGGCCCGAAACCCCAACGACGTGAGAAAGTCGCCCAGGGCGTCGAAGTCAGACCAAAGGCGGCTGATGGTTACCGAGGCCAGGGGCCTGAGGCCCTGGTCAGCCATCGTGGGCAACAAGGTCTGGAGAGACCGGCAGAGGCCGGGAAACCCCCGGTGGGACTCGTGCACCCGGGCCGAAGCGGCGTCAATGGAGATGATGAGATGGGTGACGCCGGCTTGGGCCAACGCCGTGACCAGCTCCTGGGTCAGGAGACTGCCGTTAGTACACAGCATGATCCGGAATCCCAATGTTTTGGCGGCGTGGAGTATCTCCAAGAGGTGCGGGTGGAGCAAGGGTTCGCCGCCGGTAAAGACCAGATAGCGGACGCCGGCTTGGGCCAGCAAGGGCAGGCCGCCACGCAGCCGCGCCGCATCGGCCATGACCCAGTGGTCGGGGCTGATCCGGGAAAAGCCGCAGAACCGACAACGGGCATTGCAGGCATTGGTGAGCGCAATCTGCACAAAACCAGGGCCTCCCTGAAGGAAAAGCCGCAGATGGTCCCACAAGGTTCGTTGTTGATGGTAGCTCTGGCCCACACTTCCCCCGGGTAGATACCGATCAGGCCGACCTTTTCCCTAACAGGGAGTTGAAAAATCCCTTTCCCTGGATAAGGATGGGAGAAAAACCCTTATTTTTGGCTTTTGGCCTAGCCTAGAGACCCCTGCTAGGGTTGAAGGAGGGGTCTCAGGGAGAGAGGGAGCTTTGCCCCCCGGCCCCTGCCTGAAGACACTTGTTCCGCAGTCGGCTAGGGTTTACAGGCCTGGCCCTGCTGCCGGCGGAACAGGAACTGGAAAAATTCCTTGGCCTCTTTCAATAAACGGCGGCGTTCGGCCGGATCCTGGATCATGGTCCACGCCGCCCGCCCCATATAGCGGGGCCGGAAATAAAACTGGCGGTAGAATTTGGGGACTGCGGCAAAGATCTCCTCGGCCGGCAGTCCGGGGTAATCAATGACACATTTCTGATAGCCCGTTTCCTGGTCCACCAAGGCTCCGGTCCGGAAATAGCCCTGTTGTTCACAGAGTTCGTAAAATTCGGTGCCAGGATAAGGTGTGGCCAACGAGACCTGGACCGTGTCCGGGTCCAATTCGCAGGCAAACCGCCGGGACTCGGCCAGGGTCGCCGGAGTTTCGCCGGGCAGGCCCACCATAAAGGCGCCGTGGATCTGGATGCCCAACTCCTTGCACCATTTGGTGAAACGCCGGGCCAGCTCCGGCGTCGCCCCTTTGTGGATATTTTTCAGGATCTGGGCATTGCCGCTTTCGTAGCCGATCACCAGGAGGCGCAGGCCGCCGTCTTTCAAGGCCCGCAAGGTTTCGTAACCGGTGGTCACCCTGGCCGTGGCCGACCAGGTGCAGTGCAGGGGTTGAAGGGCGCGGGCCAAGGCCTGGGCCCGCGGCCCATCAGCCGTGAACGTGTCGTCATCAAAAAAGATCTCCTGGGCCTGGGGAAACAGCTCCAGGGCCCGGCGCACTTCTGCGGCCACATCGGCGACGCTCCGGACCCGATAGCGGCGGCCGGTGAAGGTCTGGGGCCAGAGGCAGTAGGTGCAGCGGCTGGGACAACCCCGGCCCGTATAAATGGAGACATAGGGGTCCCGCAGGTAGGGGATATGATAATGTTCAATCTTCAGATCACGATGATAAATCTCGGTGACCCAGGGTAGGGCATCCAGATCTTCGATATAGGGCCGATCCGGATTGTGCCGGACACGCCCTGCGGTCCGGTAGCTCAGGCCCTGGATGCTTTCCCAGGGATGGCCGGCGGCAACCTCCTGGAGGGTATAATCAAACTCTCTGCGGGCGACAAAATCAACAACCGAATCCCCGGCAAAGGCATCCTCAGGCCGGACGCTGACATGGGGACCTACCAGTCCCACGACAAGGCCGGGATTGGTCTCTTTCAGGTGCCGGGCGGTCTTCAGGTCATAGGCCAAGGACGGCGTGGTCGTAAAGAGCACCGCCAACTCATAGTCCTGGGCCAGGGCTGCGACGGCGGCCACATCAAGGTTTAAGGGCGGTGCATCCACCACCCGGCTGTCAGGGATGAGCCCGGCCGGATAGCAGAGCCAGGTAGGATACCAGAATGAGGTTACTTCCCGGGTAGCCTGATAGCGGGACCCGGCACCACCGTCAAAACTATGAAATGACGGGGGATTTAATAACAAGGTGCGCATGTTGATGGATTTCCTCAACCAGCTGATTGACGGTCAAGAGTAACCGAGCGGTGGGCGGTCAGTTATAAGTTATCGGTAATAGGCTCAAAGTGATCAGTTGCCGAAGCCGCTCCGGTTGCCTCGGGGGCCGGTCAGCGGGCTCGCAACATCTCCGCCAGTTTATAATGATGGCCGATATCCCGCCGCAGGGCCAGGCGGTTGCCGGCGGGATTCTCCCGGGGCACGACCCGGATTTTCCCCTGATCATAGGCGGTGAGCAGCCGCTGCCGCAGGGTTTCCACCAGGGTGCCGGGTTTTTGGCCTTCTTTCAGGGTCACGTTGGCCACCAAATAGGCCACCCGGGAACCGTCGGATTTGAAGCCGGTGTCCGGCTCCCAGTCCATGGCGGAAGGAATGATGGTAATATGCTTCTTGGCAAAATAATCAAAATCAATTTCCAGGGGTTCCCCTTTGGTCAAGGACCAGGGATAACCCTTTTGTTGTTTGGGGCCGCCGGGCCCGGTGACCAGGGCCAGGCATAAGGAAATCTGGTCGTTCCGGACTTCTGGCTTAACCTCGTGCAGGCGCCCATGCACCATGGCCTCGAGCAGCGCCCCCAGATTGCGCAGCCTTTTGACCACTGGCTGGAATTCCGGTTCGCCCGGCCGGATGTTGATCTCACAGACCCGGAGCAGGGTGGGGCGGAAATTGTCGGTGCAGGACAGGAAACAGCCGGGGTAAAGGACGCAAGGGCGCAGCAGACCCCGTTGGCGCAGGCCTGTCACCAGCGGCTGGGCGAGGCTTCGGGCTGCCAAGTCCAGCAGTTCCGGTGATTCCAGCGGGTGGGGGGAGATGGCGCCCATGCCGCCGGTAATGGGATTGTTGACCCCCGGCG
>CALGOE010000058.1 GCA_937958145.1 uncultured Desulfobacca sp. | reverse complement strand
CCGGTGTCCAACCGGTATTATGGGGTGTTTCGGGATGGGACCTTGAAGTATCGGGGGTTGATGTGTCGGCGGCGGGACACGCCGCTGGTGGTGCGGCGGGCTCAGGAAGCGTTGTTGGCGTGCTTGGCCGGGGTGCAGGATTGGGAGGATGGCTTGAAAAAGTGGAGCGATTTTCAGGAAATAGTGAACGAGTGGCGTCTGCTGCTGGACCAGGGGTTGGTCCAGCCCCGGGATCTGGTGATCACCAAGGTCTTGTCCCGGCCGCTGGCCGAGTTCCGGGTGCAGACGCACACGGCCCTGGCCGCCCGGCAGTTGGAAGCGGCCGGCATCCGGTTGGTACCGGGGGAAAAGATCCGTTATATTGTCCGGGATCGTCAGGGTCCGCCGGAGGAGCGGGTCCTGGCCGCCCCTTTCGGCGAAACCCTGGACCGGTATGATCGGGAGTATTATCTGGAGCTGTTGGCCAAGGCGGTGGACGAAGTCCTGTGGCCGTGGCGGCGAACGGTCAATCCCCCACCAAACAAAGCTTTCAAACTTCGCCGGGTTTCGATAACGGAGTCAGCAAGCCACAAAATAATTAACCCAAGCCCTTAGGTTTATGATATAATGGCCACGGTAGCACGATTTGGTGCTCTGCGGGTAGTGATTTATCCTAACGATCACCGACCGGCGCATGTGCATGTTATCGGCAAAGGGTGTGAGGCCGTCTTTAAGCTCAATTGCCCGCAAGGTCCGCCGGCCTTGCGGGAGAATTACGGCTTTGCGGCGGGCGAGCTTGCCGGCATTAAGGTGTTTTTGGAAGAAAAGCAGGCGCTTTTGTGCGCCGAGTGGAGAAGAATACATGGATTACTCGCCTGACGAGGTCGAGGCGGCAAACAAAAGGGCTGCGGCTCGCTTATCCAAAACGCCGGTTGCCGTCGCGGCGCGCTACGACCGCCGCCGCGGCCGCCTGGTCATTGACCTGAACACAGGTTTGCAGATTGCCTTCAAGCCGGGTGACGCCCAAGGCCTGGAAGCGGCCAAGCCGGAACAGCTTGCCAGAATTGAGATTTCGCCGTCCGGCTTGGGTCTGCACTTCCCGGACCTTGATGCTGATCTCTATCTGCCGGGCCTTTTGGAAGGCTTGCTGGGTTCCAAAAGGTGGATGGCGGCGCTTTTGGGCAAAACCGGCGGCCGGGCAACTTCCGCGGCCAAGGCTGCGGCTGCACGGCGGAACGGCCGGAAAGGCGGGCGCCCGAAAAAGAAACCTGATATTCCCGACGCCGGCTGAAGAGGCGATGTTTGATCACCACCTCGCAAAAGGGCCCAGAGTTGCTGACACCTTAACCGAGTGCCGCCATTGGGTTATTTCACCTGCTCCTTGATCATCCGGCCGATCTGCTGGCCCAAGGCTGCACAATTCTGCAGATCAGCCTCGTTGGGGCCATAGAGGACCTTGATGCCCGGGCTGGCCAGAGTGAATTTCATCTCCTCAAAATATTGATTGATCTGCCCTACCGCCTCACCACTCCAGCCATAGGAACCGAAGGCGGCGGCGATCTTATTGACCGGCTTGAGCCCCTTCATGTAGGTCAGGATGTCGGCCATGGTGGGCAGTATGTTGTTATTGAGGGTGGAGCTGCCGCAGATGATGGCCTTGGCGTCCAGCACCTCGGTCATGATCTCGCTGCGATGGTTGACCTTCAGATTCATCAGTTTGGTAGAAATATCCTCGCGGGTCAGCCCCTCGACGATGGCGTGGGCCATCTTTTCGGTGCTGTGCCACATGGTGTCGTAGATGACCACGGCTTTCTGGGCGGTCTCCTGGCGGCTCCAGCGGTCGTAGGCCTGAATGATGGCCCCCGGGTTGCCCCGCCAGATGAGGCCGTGGTCCGGGGCGATCATGTCGATCTCCAGGCCCAGCTTCTGGACTTCGGCCAGGAGTTTCTGCACCAGGGGCGAGTACAGCAAGAGGATATTGGCGTAATACTTGGCGGCATGGGCCATGAGCTCCGCCATATCCACCTGGTCGTCAAACCGTTCGTTGGTGGCCCAATGTTCGCCAAAGGCGTCGCTGGAGATGAGCAGCTTGTCCTGGGGGAGATAGGAGAACATGCTGTCCGGCCAATGCAGCATGCGAGTTTCGATGAACTGGACGGTCTTTTTTCCCAAACTGATGGATTGGCCGGTCTTTACCACCTCATAGGGGTAGTCGGGCGAGAGGTTGTAGGCCAGCATATTTTTCTGGCCCATGGGTGAGCAGAAGATCTTTTCGGGTTTGACCAGATCGGTGATATACTGCACCGACCCGGCATGGTCCATCTCCACATGGTTGACAATGAGGTAATCGATCCGGGCGGGATCGATGAGCTGCCGGATGTTGTTCAGCAATTCCTCCCGGAAGGGATATTTGACGGTGTCCACCAGGGTGATCTTGTCATCTAGGATGAGGTAGGCGTTGTAGGTGGTGCCTTTATACGTCGAATAACCGTGGAAATCGCGGATATTCCAGTCGATGGCGCCGACCCAATAAACGTTGTCTTTTATGGCCACGGGAAACATCGCTAGCTCCTTGTTGGTTTGCCGAGGGCAGAAATTTCTCCGCTCCTCAAAAAAAAGCCCGGGGAAACCACCCCCGGGCGGTACTGGGAAGACATGTTCCAGGCAAAACGAGGGGGCTTATTCAGCCTCGAATTGATCTTTAGAGGCGCCGCAGACGGGGCAGACCCAGGAGTCGGGCAGATTTTCAAAGGGAGTACCGGCGGGGATGTTGTTTTCCGGATCTCCTTTGGCCGGGTCATAGACAAAACCGCAGACGCTGCAGACGTATTTCTTCATGTTTTTTTCTCCTTTGTGCATTCAGTCCACTGTAACGCAGGATGGCTGGGCGGCGCTGTCGCCGCCAGATTTGATAGCCTTAGGTGTTCATTTATAGATAAGCATTGGCTGATAAAATGCAAGTCATAATCCGGCTTAAGCCGCGGCCAATCGTTTGAAAAAAGCCTTGCCGACCCCGCACAGGGGGCACTTCCAATCGTCGGGCAGGTCTTCAAACCTGGTGCCTTTGGGGATCTTGCCCTTCTTATCGCCCCGTTCCGGATCATAAATATAGCCGCAGTTGGCGGTTTGGCACTGCCACATCTCAGCAAAATTGGCCATCGCCGTCCTCCTCCAATTTATTGAAAATGGGCCAAAAGCTCCTGAAATTTGGCCTTAGACACCGGTTGCCGGACCAGGGGCATCTCCTGCAAGCAGGCGAAATGAGCCTCAAACGGCAGCCGATTATTTTTGTATATCACTCCCAGAGGAATTCTGTCACCCCATTCGTGGGCCGTCACCATGGCCGTGGGCCAATCCGTGGGGTCATAGGAATCGGGCAGCACGTAGCAGCGGTTTTTATACCAGCCGAAGGTGTTGACCTTATTGAAGGAGACACAGGGCTGGAGGATGTCCACCAGGGCGAAGCCGGGGTGAGCCAGGGCCTGCTTGATCATCGCCACCAGGTGGTCCTCCAGACCGGCAAAGGCTCGGGCCACAAAATTGGCCTGCAAGGCCACGGCTACGGCCAAAGGATTGAAAGGCATGGCAAAAACGCCGTGGGGCTGGGCCTTGGTAACAAAACCTTCGTCCGAAGTAGGGCTGGCCTGGCCTTTGGTGAGTCCATAGACCTGATTGTTGTGCACCAGCATGGTCAGGTCAACGTTGCGTCGGATGGCGGCCAGGAAATGATTGCCGCCCTCGCCGTAGCTGCAGCCGTCGCCGCTTTCAACGATCACCGGCTGGGTGTGGTTGGCCAAGCGCGCCCCCGTCGCCACCGGCAGGGAGCGGCCATGGAGGCCATTAAAGAGATTGGCATTGAGATAATGCGGCGCCTTGGCGGCCTGACCGATGCCGGAGATAAAAGTCACCTGGTGCGGCGCCAGATTGCTTTCGGCCAGGGCCTTTTTTACGGCCGGCAAAATCCGGAAATTGCCGCAGCCCGGACACCAGGCGGTTTCGTAGTTGCCGTAAATGGACACATCTAACATGAGATCACCTCACCGCTCCTGCACCGGAGGCCAGCGCCTCCAGGATGTATTCCGGGGTAATGGGCAGGCCGTCGTAGCGCCGGATGTGCCGGGGGATGTAAAAGCCGGTCTCCCGGCGGATGAGCCGGGCCAGCTGGCCCAGGGCGTTGCCTTCCACCATGACCACCTCCCGGGCGCTCTGCAGATGATCCAGAAAATGCCCGGGCACCAGCGGCCAGACCTGGGAGAAACACAGGGCCGCCACCTTTTTCCCTTGGGCTTTCAGGAGGGCCGCCGCTTCCAGGACCGCGCCCCGGTTGGAGCCCCAGGTGACCAGGAGGAGGTCGGGACTGACGTGGCCGACATAAGCCGGCGGGATGACTTCGGCCCGCAGCCCCGCCTCTTTGCGCAGCCGTTTGTCCACCATCTGTTGGCGCACCGTCAGGTCTTCGGTAATGTGGCCGTCGGGGGTGTGTTCATCGCTGTCGCAGATGACCAGGTGCTCACTCAAGCCCGGCAGCAGGCGGGGCGAAACGCCGCTCTCGGTAAAGGCGTAGCGGCGATACGGTGTGGGCACGGCGGCCGGGTCGCTGCCCACCCGGACGGCGTCGAGGGCGTCAATGTCGAAGGGCACCACGGCCCGGTAGGAGTCGGCCAGGAACTGGTCGGTGAGCAAAAAGATGGGGGTCTGGTATTTTTCTGCTAAAAATAAGGCCTGGCGGCTCAGATGGAAACACTCTTCGACGGTCCCGGGGGCAAAGATGGCCCGGGGGAACTCCCCGTGGCCGGCATGCAGAACAAATTCCAGATCACCCTGCTCGGTGCGGGTGGGCAGCCCGGTGGCCGGGCCGGGGCGTTGGGCCACGACGATGAAAACCGGGGTTTCCGTCATGCCGGCCAAGCTTACCCCTTCCACCATGAGGGCGAATCCGCCGCCGGAGGTGGCCACCATGGCCGGCACCCCGGCGTAGGAGGCGCCGATGGCCATATTGATGGCGGCAATTTCGTCTTCGGCCTGCTCCACCACCAGTCCCATGGTATCCGCCGCGGCCTGCAGCGTCAGAGGGATGGAGGTGGAGGGCGTCATGGGATAAAAAGCGCAGAATTTCAGGCCGGCGGAGATGGCTCCCAGGGCTATGGCTTCGTTGCCGTTCAGCATCAGACGCGGCTGGCTGCTAAGGGCTGGCGCCAACCGGACCGTGTCCGGCAGGTGCTGGTCATCGGCCCATTGGATGGCCTTGGCGAAGACCTCCCGGTTGGCCGCAGTGACCTCCGGCTTTTTGGCGCCGAAATAATCTTCCAGGGCCTGGAAGACGACGGCGTCATTCAACCCCAAAAGTTGCGTCAAAACACCCAGATAGGCCACATTGACGGTGCGGTCGGAAGCAAACTCCTGAAAGGGCACCTTAAGGACGTGGTCATGGCCCGGGGCAAAGCGCTCATCCACCAAGATAAGGTTTTCCGGGCTCATTTCGGCCTGGTGCAGGTGGATGGTTTCGGCATTCAGGGCCACCAGCAGATCCACCGCCGCCCGGGAGGCGATGATCTCCTGGGGGCTGATGCGGATGGCAAAGGTATTGTGGCCGCCCCGGATGCGGGATTGATAGCTCTGGGTCACCACGATGTAATAACCCGAGCGGACCAGGGCCTTGGTGAGGATCATGGCAATGGTCACCAAACCCTGCCCGGCCTCACCGCCGATGAGAAGAGTAACGTCCTGACGTCCCATACGTCTCCCTACTGTGCGCCTCGGCGGGTTCGCCCCGCCCTGCCAACCCGGCACTAGCAAAAAAGGGGCTCCGGCCGTTGGCCGTCAAGCCCCTTGCCTCAGTCAATGCCTTAAGCTGCTGTCGCTGGCGGCGTAAAGACCCGGGTCCCCAGCTCCCGGTCCAGCATGAGCAGGGCCTGGGGGTTGTCGCCGGCCAATTTCAGGTTTTGGATGATGGTTTCCGCCGAGGCCTCTTCTTCCACCTGCTCGGTGATGAACCACTGCAGGAAGGCGTTGGTGGCATGATCCCGCTCGGCCATGGCCACGTCCGCCAGGTGATTGATCAGTCCGGTTACCTTCTGCTCATGGCGGAGGGTGGCCTCAAAGACGTCCAGCGGCGACGCCCATTCGGCTTCCGGTCTGGCAATGGTGTCCAGGCGGACCCGCCCGCCCCGTTCGTTGATGAAGTTATAGAACTTCATGGCGTGCATGGTCTCCTCCTGATTCTGCACCATCATCCAGTTGGCAAAGCCATTCAGATTCTGGGCATAAAACCAGGCGGCCATGGACAGATAGAGATAGGCGGAATAGAGTTCGGCATTGAGCTGTTTATTGAGCTCCTGCTCCATCGTAGCGCTTAACATGGCTTAGGCCTTCCAGAGTCCGTGGAGGTTGCAGTATTCTCTTGCGGTTACTTGGGCGGCGTCAATGCAGAAAACCGCTTCCGGTGCCTCCCCGGGTTTGAGATATTTCCGGTAGGTCTTGCCGTCGGCGATAATTTCAATCCACTCGATGTAATGTTTCTCTTCCATGGGATGGGGCACGCTGCCGACCTTGACCTTGAAGCCCTCGGCGGTTTTGTCAATCACCGGCACGTGCTTCTCTTTGGCCGCGTCGACGGTGTTTTCTTCATACTTTTTCATGGGCTGACCGCAGCAGACCAACTGCCCCGGCCCGGCATGCAGGACCTCAACGATATTGCCGCAGATTTCACATTTATAGACTTCCAGTTGTGCCGTCATGGGATACCTCCTTGGGTTTCGGGTTTCGAGTTTCGAGTTTTGAGTTTCGAGTTTCGAGTTTCGGGTTTCGAGTTTCGAGTTTCGGGTTTCGAGTTTTGAGTTTCGGGTTTCGGGTTTCGGGTTTCGGGTTTCGAGTTTCGAGTTCCGGGTTCCGGGTTTCGGG
>CALGOE010000057.1 GCA_937958145.1 uncultured Desulfobacca sp. | reverse complement strand
CCGGAGAGCGAGGCGAAGATTTCGGTCTTTGATCATGGGTTGTTGTATGGCGATGGGGTGTTTGAGGGGATTCGGGCCTATCAATGCCACGATGGCCGCACCGCCATCTTCCGGCTGCCGGAGCATATCCGGCGACTCTTCGATTCCGCCCACATCATGCAGCTGCAGATCCCTTTCACCACCGCGGCCATACAACAGGCCTGCATTGACACCATGCGCCGGAATGACCAGAAAGAGGCCTATCTGCGCCCCCTGGTCTTCATCGGCGACGGCGCCATGGGCCTGCATCCCAAGGATAACCCCATCCGGGTGGCCATCATCACCTGGGTCTGGGGCGCCTATCTGGGGGACGAGGGGCTGCAAAAAGGCATCCGCCTCAAGACCTCCTCACACACCCGTCACCATGTGAACGTCATGATGACGACTGCCAAGGTGGTGGGCAATTATGTGAATTCCATCCTGGCCAAACGGGAGGTCACCCGGGCCGGTTATGATGAAGCCCTGTTGCTTGATCCCAGCGGCTATGTGGCCGAAGCCTCGGGGGAAAATGTCTTCCTGGTGAAGGACGGCGTCCTGAAAACCCCGCCGTTGACCACCATTTTGCCCGGTATCACCCGGGACTGCATCTTCACCATTGCCCGGGATCTTGGTCTGACCATTCAGGAAGTGAGTTTTGCCCGGGATGAACTCTACATCGCCGACGAAGTCTTTTTGACCGGGACCGCCGCGGAAATTACGCCGGTCCGGGAATTGGACGATCGCACCATCGGTACCGGCCTGCCCGGTCCCATTACCAAAAAACTGCAGGAGGTTTATTTCGCGGCGGTGAAAGGCGAAAACCCGAAATACTCTTCCTGGTTGACGTATATCTAACGGCACCGGCCGGGCCGCCCGACAATTCACCGCCAGCGCCATCTCTTCGCCGCTCCATGTCCCAGGGACGCATCCAGGATGGGCGATTCTTCGCCCAATGCCGTCGGTGTGGCAAATGGCAGGAAGTCACGGCCGCAGCCACCCAGGCGGATCTTTATTTTGAATACTGGCAGGCGGTTTTCTCCTGTTGCCGCCAGGAGCAAACCGCCTGGTTCACCATCGAAAAGGTCGATGACGACGTCCACTAACCCGCCGGCCGGGAAGTCGTCGCCGTTTGCTCCAAATAGAGGCGCAGGATGTCCGTTTCGGTGATCAGACCCAGCAGTTCTCCTGCCGCCACCACCGGCACACAGCCGATCTTGTGATTGAGCATCAGCTGCACCGCCTCCCGGATATCCGCTTCCGGCCCAATGGTTATGACCTTTTTCATCATGATATCCTGGATACGGATGGCCTTCATAAATTCCCGGGTTTTGGTCGGCTCATGACCTAACGCCTCCACCAGGGAACTGCGAAAAAGATCCCGCTCCGAGAGGATCCCCACCAATTTCTTTCCGGAAACGACCGGCAGGTGGCGAATCCGCCCCAACTTCATGATATCATTGGCCAGGCTTAATTCATCATCGATGTCCAGCGTGGCCACATCCCGCACCATTACCTCCTTGACCTGCATGGCGCACCCCTTCCCTTGTCCCAAGACATTATGACCCCGGCACTAGTGTATATGGAAAAGGGAAAAGGGAAAAGGGAAAAGGACGCAGGATGAGGGAACTCCTCTGGCCTCTGTGCCGATAGGTACCCCACCAGTAGAGCGGGTCTCCAGACCCGCTAATCTGTTCTCCAGACCCGCTGGGATCTTACGCCGCCTGGGCGGCGTTAAGCTCCTGCTGCAAAAAGGCGCCCAGTTGCTGCCGCAGGGCATCTCGTACCCGGCGGAATTCTTGAAGAATTTCTTCCTCCGAGCCGGTGGCTTGGGCCGGGTCCGGAAAGCCCATATGCAGCAGGCGTTTGGCCCCGGGGAACAGGGGGCACTGTTTCTGGGCCGAATCGCACAGGGTGATGGCCAGATCGAATTCCTCGTTCTGAAACTCATCCAGTGACTTGGAGCGCTGGCCGCTGATATCAATGCCCAGTTCGGCCATGACCTGGATGGCCCGGGGATTGACCCGGGTGGCCCGCACGCCGGCCGAAAAGGCCTTGACTTTGCCCGGGAAATCATGGTTGATCAAACCCTCCGCCATCTGGCTGCGGCAGGCGTTTTCGGTACAGAGAAAGAGTACTTTGAGCATTAATATTTTCCCTCTCTTTGGGGATAAGCCCCTGGCCTCATGGCGCCTTGCTGATCAGGGTGTGGGAGTTCCAATACGAGTCAAAGCTTGGCAGATCCTGCAGCCAGTATAACAGGCGCTGCTCAATTTTATCCCGGACCTCCCGGAATTTGGCCAATTTTTCTTCCTCGGAGCCGGTGGCGGCCGCCGGGTCCTCGAAAGGCCAAAAGAAGCGGTAACGGACGCCGGGAAATTGTCGGGGACAGGTCTGTTCCGCCGCCGCGCAGACAATAATCAGGTAGCGGAACTGTTTCTTCCCCAAAAACTCCGTAACTCCTTTGGAATAATGGCCGCTGAGGTCAAAGCCTTTTTCCGCCATGACCTGGCGGGTCAGCGGGTTGATCTCTTTGGGATCATAGCCGGCGCTGTAGACGTCCAGACTGTCGCCGGCATATTTCTTTAAAAAGGCCTCGGCCATCTGGCTGCGGGCCGTGTTGCCGGTGCAGAGAATGAGCACCGCGGGTTTTTCTGTCTCGGTCATAGTGCATGTCCCTCCCCAATTTATCTTTCGCACAACTCCGTTGTTGCCTGGTGAGGAACGTGTTCAGACTTGGTTAAATGAATCACCCCGCCCGGCGCCGGCCAATCGCTGGGGCAGGATAGGACCGCCAACCACCGGTCCCCCCGAACCGGAAAATATCTTCTGCCGGTCTGATCGGGAACGGTGACGGCCGGCCATGGGCCCGGAAAAGGGTGGCAGAATCAGCCTCAGGCGCGAGACCGTTTATCCTGGTGCGGGGAGATTTGCCTGCCGGGCGCCCTTGACCTGCCCTCTGGTCCTGTCCTTGCCTGGGCTGCTCAGGCCCTGGCCAGGGCAATCTGAGGAGGGGTGCCGCCCAGGACTTGGTGCTGGTTTGCTGCGGCGGCGGCCAATTCCTGGGCCAGAGTCCATTCGGCGGGGGTCAGCTCCCCTGGCTGCAAATCCACCCCCAAGGCTTGGGCCATGCCCTGGCGCACCGCCTGTTTTACATCGCTCAGGGGCGGTGTCCATCCCAGGATTTCCTGCACCGAGGTCAGGTGCGCAGCGAGTTTGGCCCGCAAGGCCTCGACAGGTTCCCCGTCCGTCTGCACCAGCGGCAACCAGGCCTCCACCTGGGGCTGCAGCAGGATGGATCCGTGCTGCAGCAGAGAGCCGGCCTGCCAGGTCTGGGCGCTGCCCACCAGTTTCCTGCCCCCATGCACCACCGAGCCCCTGGCCCCCCGCAGGAAACAGATATCGGTGTGGTAAGCCTCGTCCCCCTGGCGGTCCATCTGGGCGTCGATCCCCAGGAGATGAAAGGCGTTGAGCAATCCCTGGGCAATCAGGCGGTAGGCGGCGCTCACCGACGCAGGCATCTTCTCCGCTGCCCCGGCAACGACGGCATAGGTCAGGTCATGGTGGTGCAGCACGGCCCGACCGCCGGTGGGACGCCGCACCACCTCATAACCCAGGCGGCGGCAGGCCTCCAGATCCAGGTCATGGCGCTTTTGCAGTAAACCCAGAGAGATGGCCGGTGGCTGCCACTGATAGAGGCGCAGGGTCGGCGGGGCCTGGCCTTGGGCATGGAGCATTAAAATCGCCTGGTCAATGGCCATGTTCAGCACGGGCGATAGGCTGCCGGTATCCAGCAGACGCCAGGGGGTCATGAGATCTCCTGAAAAAATTTATGGGCCTGGTAAGAACTACGCACCAACGGCCCGGCCGCGACGCTCCGGAAACCGAGCTCCAAGGCCCGACGGCGCCAGGAAGCGAACTCGTCCTGTGACACATAGCGGGCCACCGGGGTATGGTGGAGGGATGGGGCCAGGTACTGGCCGATGGTCAGCATCTCGCAGTGCACCCGCCGTAAATCCTGCAGGACCGTTTCCACCTCGGCTGCATCTTCCCCTAATCCCAGCATCAGGCCCGACTTGGTGACGAGGTCGGGGGCCAGTTCCTTGGCCTGTTGGAGCAGGGCAAGGGAGCGCCGGTAATCCGCCCCCCGCCGCACCTGGGGGTAGAGCCGGGGAACGGTTTCGATGTTGTGCGCCAGGATGTCCGGGCCGGCGGCCAGCACCCGGGCCAGGGCCGCCGTGGCCCCGGCAAAATCCGGCACCAGGAGTTCCACACTCACCTCAGGACAATAGTGCCGCAGGGCCGCCACCACTCGGGCATAATGCCCGGCGCCGCCGTCAGGCAGGTCATCCCGGGTCACCGAGGTGATGACCACGTGGCGCAGCCCCAACCGGGACACTGCTTGCGCCAGACGCTGGGGTTCATCCGCGGCCGGCGCCAGGGGTCTCCCCCTTTGCACGGCGCAGAAGGCGCAGCCCCGGGTGCACATGTCGCCCAAGATGAGGAACGTGGCAGTGTGATGGGAAAAACACTCGCCCCGGTTAGGACAGCGGGCGCTCTCGCAGACCGTGGGCAGGTTCAGGCCCTGCAACAGGGCCTGGGTATCGGCCACCAGGTCAGCCCCGCGGCCCCGCTTGGCCCGGCGCACTTCCTGCATGAGCCATGCCGGCGCGGCTGGCGACATCAGGCGCCTCCCCCGGGTATATGGATGGCTTGACCATGCAGGGCCTGGGCCACCTCCAACACCGCTTCAGCTAAGGTCGGGTGGGCATGGATGGTCTCCATCACCACCCGGCTGGCCAGCCCGCCCCGCATGGCCACGGCCAGCTCATGAATCAGATCCGCGGCGTGGGGTCCGATGATGTGGGCCCCCAGAATCTGGTCGGTCTGAGCGTGGACGATGATCTTGACCAGGCCTTCCAATTCTCCCAGACACTGGCCCATCCCCAATGATTTGAAAGGGAAACGGGAGACCTTGATGGGATTCTTGGCTGCCGCCTCGGCCTCCGACAACCCCACCGCGGCATACTCCGGCAGGGTGAAGGTACAGCGGGGCACCACGGCATAGTTCATTTTGCTGTCCAGACCCAAGGCGTGTTCGGCCGCGCAGATGCCTTCCGCAAAGGCCACGTGGGCCAGCAGCCAGCCGCCGATGACATCGCCGGCGGCATAGATGGTGGGAATGGAGGTCTGCAGGTTGTCGTTCACCACAATCCGCCCCTGGTCAAGCTCCAGACCCAGCCGGTTCAGCCCCAAGCCCTCGGTGTTATACCGCCGGCCCGTGGCCAGCAGGATGGTATCCGGCGTCAGCTCTGTGCCATCAGTGAGCCGCACGGCAAAATGATCCGCCTGCTCGTCGACCTCGCTCACCTGGACCCCGCACCTGATCTTGATTTTGCGGCGTTTCAGCACGCCTTGGATATAGTCGGCCATTTCGGCGTCTTCCAGAGGCAGCAGGCGGTCCAGGGCTTCCACCAGGGTGATTTCGGTGCCCAATTCCCGGAAAATAGCGGCCATCTCCACTCCCACCACGCCGCCACCCACCACCAGCAGGTGCTGGGGGAGATAGTCAAGAGTCAGGATATCGTCAGCCAGAAAGACCCGGGGACTCGGGGGGAAGAGGGACAGACGGGCCGGCCGGGAGCCGGTGGCGATGACCACCTTGGCGGCTTGCACCAGATGGAGGTCGCCATTTTTCTCCACTTCAATTTTATCGGCGGCAATGAGGCGGCCTCTCCCCTCCACCAGGGCAATGCGGTTGGCCTGGAAGAGTCCGGCGATACTGCGGCGCAGACCCTGGACCACCCGGTCTTTGCGGGCGATAATGGCCTGGATATCCGGCGCCGCCTCCACTGGCTGGAAGCCGAACTCCCGGGCCCGGCGCAGAGTCCGGCCCACTTCGGCACTGGCCCGCACCGTTTTGGTGGGAATGCAGCCCCAGTTCAGGCAGACGCCGCCCAGGAAGCTCTCCTCCACCACCGCCACCTTGGCCCCCAACTGGGCCGCCCGGATGGCGCCTTGGTAACCCGCCGGACCACCTCCGAGAAACGCTAGATCAAATGGCTCTGACATGGGCATACCTTACTGGAGCACGATGTCCGGTTGAATGACGATTTCAGATTTGAAGGATTGATTGATGGTAGAGTATTTCAGAGCCAGGTCCAGGGCCCGCTGTACCATCTCTTTTGATTTGGCCTTAACCACGATTTTGGGATAGAGGGTCACCCGCTTGAACCAGGAGGTGCGGTCCAGGTGTTCCTCCACCTCACCCACGGCCTCCATTGCCAGCGAGATCAACTCCATTTTAAACCGCTCGCAGGCCCAGACCACCATCATGAAATAGCAGGTGTTGGAGGCGGCCACAAAGGCGTCTTCGGGAGTGAGCACCCCCGCTTTGCCGAAAAGGTCCGGGGGGGCGGAGAACTCCATCTCCACGCCGTTCTGCAGCCAGGTATACCCCAGATGTCCGCCCCGCCATTCTACTTTGTTTTTATAAGTTGCCATATCAACTCCTTGGTTAGTCCTCCTCCAACACCTCGGCCACCGCCTGGGCGATTTCCTGAGCCACCGCCTCTACCGCCGGTTCCTCTTCAGGGCCGAAATGGCGCAATTTGTCAGGCGGCGCCAGGCCGTGTTTTTTGAGAATTTCAGGCACAAGAAGGGTTCTGGCCGGTTTGCCGGACAGCATGGCCGTGGCCTTGGCAGCGCACCTCTTGTCGCAGCCGTCCACGGTAATGGTGGGGTAGTTGGACGCAAAAGTGCGCTCTTCCTCCCCCCCAGCTATGAAGAGGGGCAGGCAGATGGTAACGGTTTCCCCCGGGTGCTCATCCAGCACTTTCCGGCAGGCCAGTCGGCACAGGGTGCCTTCCGGAATCTCTTCGCCACTGCAGGAAACTATTCCGACTTTGGCAATCTGGATATCCATCAGGCCTCCTCCCCGGCGGCTAATTTATCAATCTCCTCGGCCACCTCGGCCGCGGCTACCTGGGCCAGCCGGCGGCCGGTCTCGTTCACTTCGGCAATGCCCTCAGGCTTCAACTCCTTGTGTTCTTTGTAGAATTTGATGGCCTGATATGTTTTCGCCAGGTTGCCGCCCACCGCTTCTACACTCTTTTTGGCGCAGTCTTTGGGACAGCCGTCGATGGTAATCACCGGGTTTTCTCTCACCAGGGCCACCGCCTCCGGGTCATTGATCACCAACAGGGGCAGACAGGTAGTAACGGCCAGGCCGGGACGCACCTTTTCCATTAACTCATAGGTGGTCTCCCGGGCCAGGGCGCCATACACCTTGCCGATGCCGCTGCAGGGGAGGACCACCACTTTCTCAGATTTCTTAGCCATAGAGTTTCTTCGCCTCCTCGGCGACCTTACCCTTCATGATCTCGAAATAGGCGTTGGCCTCCAGGAGCTGAGCCTTGTCGGCCTCCGGGTTGCTCACCTGGAGCCGATAAATCCAGCCGGCCCCATAAGGATCCTGATTGATCAGATAGGGGCTGGCGTCAAGCTCGGGGTTGACCTCGACGATCTGGCCGGATACCGGTGCGATGATGGGAAAAGTGGCCTTGATGGTCTCGATACTGCCGATCTCGTCACCCCGCTTGACCTCGGTTCCCGGCTCCACGGTCTCCAGAAAAGCCACGTCGCCCTTGGCCTTCTGCAGAAAGTCGGTCAACCCCATGGTTGCCGTGCCATCCTGAAAATTAACCCAAAACTCCTCCTGGCTATAGAGGTAGCTTACTTTTACCTTGAAAATGAATTTTTCGTAGGTGGTTTCCAGATATTCGCTCATAGATTTTCCTTTATGATCAGGCAGTCAGGGCCTTGCCGACTTCTTTGACAATCTTGGCAATGAGAATACTGCCGGCGAAACGCGGCTCCTCGTTAATAACCACTAAGGGGCCGGGATAACGACGCGTCACCAAGAGTTGGCCTGCCTCGCTCTCACGCGCCGCCTCGTTCTCCTTCAGATTGATATATTCCACCCGGGTGCGGCCGGGATAGGCCTCTTCCAGGGCGGCCCGCAGTTCGGCCACTTTTTGCTGAAAGAGCGCCGCCATCTCAGGGGAACAGGCCACCGTGCCGCACGAGCAGCCGCCCGAAACCCCCGGCAGTTCGAGAATTTTTACCGTTACCACATCATTTCCTGACATAATCATGCACCTCTTCGTCTATTCAGTGTTTAAGCGTTGCAACGCTTCCTGAACCTTGTTGCCTTCCGGTAGGCGACACTTTTGCCGGTTACTTAAGAGCCGGAGCCAGGAACGCCCCCCTCAGGCAGGATAGATGTTCATGCCTTAAACCTCATGCCAGTCAGACCAAGCCGATCAATCGCCGACCATATCTCCTCATATATCCGCAACCCGTTGTCATGCAACTCAGCGGGTCGCCGGCGGTATCAACAGCACCGGGCAAGGCGCCAGACGGGCGACATTGTGGGCGACGCTGCCCAGGAAGATTTCTTTCAGAAAGCCTTTTCCCTGGGTGCCCAAGACGATCAGCGAAATATCCTGGCCTTGCAAGACCTGCAAAATCGCCGGAATGGGCCGGCCTGGCGCAAAGATAGACTCGACCTGAGGCACGCCGGCCTGTTGGAGCTTGGCTACCGCGTCCTGCAGGGCAGCCCGGGCTTGGGCTTCGGCCTTTTCCCGGTAGCCCGGCGGGAAAGTCTCGGTTTCGGGCAGGTCCAGGGCATGCAGAACCGTGACCTGGCTTACCCCCCGGGGCGCCAAAAGGGTCAGGAGGCCGCCGGCCTGTTCGGATATCGTTGAAAAATCAGTAGGATAAAGGATATGCCGGAACAACTCGGCGCAGTTGAGCCGACAGGTCCCGGCTTCCCCCTCCTTACTGATCTGCACATTGAGCACCAGCGTCGGATACCTGGTTTGATGCAGCACGGCACAGGTAAAGCACCCCAACACCGCCTCCCGCCACAGTGACTTACCGTGGGAACCGAGAACAATGAGGTTGGCCCCATACCGCTGCGCCACCTCATTGAGGGAATAGGCCGGCAGGCCCTGGGGGAGCTCCACACTCACGTCGAAACCCTGGCGTTCGAGAGATTCTTTCTGGGCCGCCAGTTTCGGTTCTGCCTCGGCCCGCAGGCTGGCCTCCATGCCGCCCATGAACTTGACGGTGATGACATGAGTCAAAATGAGCTCGGTAGCACCCAGGATCTTGAATTCTGTGGCACAGGCGACTATTTCATCCCAGGCAGGGGAGAGGTCGGTGGCCAGGATAATTTTTTTGAACATGGATTGCTTCTCCTCTTCTTTGCCGCTTAATCTTGCTTCGCCGAGGCATGCATGATCTCATGGGCACATTTCGGACAAAGGTAGGCCTCATGCTGACTATTCTTGGCCTGGAAGAGATAACTCAGGCCCGCCTCCACACCGCAAACGCTACAGTGCGGCAAGGTAAAATACTTCCTTTTGAACCGGAGAGACAGGTGCACCAGGGCCAGCAAAATCGGCACCTCCAGCAGCGGACCGATGACCGCGGCAAAAGCCTGACCGGAGTGGATACCAAAAACCGCAATGGCCACCGCAATGGCCAGCTCAAAGTCATTGGAGGCGGAGGTAAAGGACAACGTGGCCGTCACCGGGTAGTCGGCGCCTAATTTCTTGGCTATGAAAAAGGTTATGATGAACATGACCAGAAAATAAATGGCCAAGGGGATGGCCACCCGGACCACGTCCAGGGGCAGGCTGACGATATATTCCCCTTTCAGCGAAAACATCACCACGATGGTAAAGAGCAGGGCTATCAGTGTGATCGGGCTGACTTTGGGGATAAATTTTTCTTCATACCACTGCCGGCCCTTGATCCCCCCCAGGATAAAGTAGCTCAACATGCCCGAAAAGAAAGGGATGCCCAAATAAATGAGCACCGTGACCACGACGTCCAGGATGCCGACATGAATCTCGCGGGCAAAGGCCAGACCCAGCCAATGGGGGAAGACGGAAATGAACAGATAGGCATACACCGCATAGAGAGCCATCTGAAAGATGGCGTTAAAGGCCACCAGCCCGGCACAATACTCCCGGTGTCCCATTGCCAGTTCGTTCCAGACCAAGACCATGGCGATGCAGCGGGCCAGGCCAACGAGAATCAGACCCACAGCGTATTCGGGATAGCCCGAAAGAAAGGCCACCGCCAGGAAGAACATTAACACCGGCCCCACCGCCCAGTTCATGACCAGGGATAAGGCCAGAATCCTGAACTGGGAAAAGACCCGGTGCAATTCCCGGTAATTGACCCGCGCCAAGGGCGGATACATCATTAAAATCAGACCGATGGCGATGGGGATGTTGGTGGTCCCCACCGAAAAAAGGTCAATGAATTTGGCGACTCCAGGTATCAGGTAACCTAAAAATACCCCGAAGACCATGGCCAGGATGATCCACAGCGTCAAAAAACGCTCCACAAACCCTAAACGCTTCGCAACAGTGGCAGCCATAAAGAACTCCTATCTCCTCAATATCTAAGCCTCTTGTAAAATCGGCTTTTTCTTTTTCTGGTCACTCTGAGCATAGCCCACCGAAGCGAAAAATATAATCTTGTTAATGGGCTAAGATTCTTCACTTCGTTCAGGATAACAGATTTGGCCATTTTGCCAAAGCTTCATCTGTATAACCGGTTTATTAAATATGATAGGAAAAAAATATTACGGTTCTGATAGGTCCCAGGAGAATTGCTCAACCCTGACCGGCGCTCTGCCGGTGCACCGGGATTGCTGCTTGCAGGCCAGACAATCATCCAGTTTGGCCAACAGGGCCTGCATATCCGGCTGCCGCGCCATGGTTTCCACCAGCAGTTTCAGCAACTTCTCTGCCAAGCTGTCGGGAGCCACGGCCAGACGGTAATACATCCACAAGCCGTCCCGGCGATCGGTGACCCAACCCAGGTGATAGAGATGCCGCAGATGCCGGGAAGCCTTTGATTGAGTAATCCCTAAAACGGCAACGATATCACAGACACAGATCTCCTGACGCTGGGCCAGGAGCCAGAGAATTTTCAGGCGGGTCTCATCCCCCAGGGATTTGAAGATCTGCGCGTGCTTTTTCATAAAAATGCGTATAACCGATTAAATAAATATAGTGCCGGCAAATTACTCTCATCAGCGGCTGTGCCCGAGGATTCCGCCCGCGCCGCCCCGGCAGATCAATTATCGCATCCCCTCGGCAAAGATCTTACCAGACTTCCGGAAAGGCCACGTTGTCAAACAGGTCCTCCAGCCGGTCTTTGTCGGCCAATTTCATCATGGCCATCTTGTTGAGGAATTCCTTGACCTCGCCGTCCGGCTGGTGGTTGGCCAAGTTCTGATAAAACTTATAGGAAGCCTCTTTGCGTTTCACCGCCAGGGCCAGGGCGTCCTTGGGGGACAGCTCCCTGGTGAGACGGGGCAGTTCCAATAATTCCGAGAGATGAAAATCTTTGGCCGGCGGCGTCAGAGGGCAGACTTCGCCGGCCAGCCAGCGGGCTAAAAAATTCTTATGCTCCAGTTCGTTGTCGGCCAGAAACTGCAAAATATCTCTGGTTTCCGGATGGTCCACCGAGGCGGCCAGATCCCGGTAAAACTGGTGCGACAGTTCCGCCTGGGCAATCGCCTCGTGCAGCAGGGCCTGGATTTCCTGGTCCATAAGATCTCCTCCGGTTGGGCTCAAAGCCTCTTTTAACGCTCAAGCCGGTTGGCGATGAATTCCGGCATCTTGCCCTGTTCCAGTTCAAAGACCGGCCGGCAATGTGGTTTGCTGGCGGCATCAACTTTTTTCTTGATGACGTTGGCCAGGAAATCCAGGGCCGCGTCCCGATCCTCATCCAGCAGAATGCTGTGCAGCTGGAACATGTCTTCGGGATGCAAAGTAATCACGGTGTTGTCTTTGAGCATGGTCGTCTCTCCTCATGCTTCAACCGTTGCCGAATTAGCGCCGGTATCTAAGAAACCGGCAGGACTTCCTGGCCCATCGTCCGGTACCTCATGACCTTGGCGCCGGCTTCGCCTGTCTCGGCCCTCCCTGTTCCTGATCCGCCGGTTTTTGCCCTTCAGCCTCGCCAGCGGCATGACAGCTGCAATCGCTGGGGCAGATTTCGATCATCTCGGCCTCGGGTTTTGGCGTCCAGGGGCAAAAAGGCCCGGTGGCAAAGATGTCGTTGCCGATAGCAATGTCTTTGGGGAGTCTTGGCATATTCTTTTCCACCTGCGTACTTCAGTTATTAGTTTATCTATAACCGGATAAACGAATATTGTCAAGGGGACTTGCGAAAAAGCCCCTCTGGGTTCATCGAAGATTCCACGCCGACTCACTTCAGCTGGATGAGCCGGTGGCTGCGGCCAGGCAAGAACTCCTTGGCCAGGATGAAAAAACATGATATGCGAAAAGAGAGAAGTTTATCGGCCGGCCAAAGCCCTGGCGGCCCGGTGGCACCGATCTTTTGCCGCCACTGGCAGACAACGGCCTCATCCCGATCAAAGACAACGTGTTGCGGCAACCGGAAATTGATTGCACCGACCACCTACCACCGACAACCAAAACATGATCGCCATCCATAACCTGGTCAAGCGTTACAAAGATATTCCCGCGCTCAACGGCGTTTCTTTGGAGGTGCGGCCGGGCGAGCTCTTCGCCTATCTGGGACCCAACGGCTCCGGCAAGACCACGACCATCCGCATCCTTACCGGGCTGACGCGCGCCACGGCCGGAGACGCCTACCTCAACGACTATCATTTTGAGCGTCAGTCTTTGCAGGCCAAACGCCAGGTGGGGCTGGTCCCCCAGGTCATCAATCTGGACCTGGAACTGACGGTCCGGGAAAATCTGGATATTCACGGCCGGCTCTTCCGGATGCCGGCGGCGCTGCGGCGGGCCCAAACCGAGACCCTCTTGGCCTATGTGGACCTGCAGGACCGCCGGGACAGCCCGGTGAAGCACCTCTCCGGCGGGATGAAACGCCGGGTCATGGTGGCCCGAG
>CALGOE010000056.1 GCA_937958145.1 uncultured Desulfobacca sp. | reverse complement strand
AGGAAGTCAAGCCGGCAGGGAGAAACCTGGCCGTCTGGCTCCGCCTTCCGCAAGTATTGTGTTTTCTCTCGGTTCAGGAGGGTGGCAAGACGTCGGGGCGCGACCTTTGCTGTAGGAATTGCTGCGCTCGGTCCAGGAGTGTCCGGTTATTGGCAAAGGTCAGCAGTTCCCGGGCAGTGGCAAAGGGTTCCCAGCGGCACTGTCGTTTTTCCGCGGGTTGGCCTTCCCCCCGATAGGCCAAAAGGTAGATGAGGGCGGCGACTCTTGCGCCCCCATGCTGAAACCGGAGATCGCCCAGGGGAGCGATAATGTCTGCGGCCACACCGGTTTCTTCCCTGATCTCCCGCCGGGCCGCCTCCTCCGGCGTTTCCCCGGGTTCAATATGGCCTTTGGGGATGACCCAATGGTCCGGATTCGGCTTGGCCTGAACCACCAGGTAATAGATCTCTCCTCGCTGGCGTCGGATCACGATGCCGCCGGCGTGGGTGTATTGTTTTATGCCCATCGTATCCTCCGGCAAAGGTCTCATCAATCTGTTTGATTGCAGCCCGTCTTTGCTCCGGGCCTGCCCCCCTTGTTTTACCTCGCTTCTCGTAATATGATCAAGGAAGAGGTGCAGCCTCCCTTTTGGTATCAAGCCGTCATCAGAGGTTTTCGTGCTCTCACCCCTGGCCGTGGCCTTCGTGGCCCTCACATATATGCTGGCACTTTTTGCGCTGGCCTTCTATGGCGACCGGCGGCGGGCCCAGGGCCGCAGTTTGACCGACAATCCTTATATTTATACCCTTTCCCTGGCGGTTTATTGCACTTCCTGGACCTTTTATGGCAGTGTCGGCAAGGCGGCCACCAGCGGGGTAATTTTTCTGGCCACTTATTTGGGGCCGACCCTGGCGGCCATGACCTGGTGGTTTTGGCTGCGCAAACTCTTACGGTTGTGCAAAGCCAATAACATCACCACGCTGCCCGATTTCCTGGTCTTGCGCTATGGCAGGAACAGCCTGTTGGGGATGGTGGCCACCATCGGTGTGCTCCTGGCGGTGATACCGTATATCGGTTTGCAACTTAAAGCCGTGGCCGACACCTTTACCATTCTGGTCAGTCAGGGCGGGAATGTGGAAGCGCCCTTCGCTCCCCACCATACGGCTTTTTATGCGGCTCTCCTCCTGGCGGTGTTCGGCATCTTGTTCGGCGCCCGCCATCTCGACCCCACCGAGCGCCATGAGGGTATGGTGGCAGCCATAGCCTTTGAATCTGTGGTCAAGCTGGTGGCTTTTCTGGCCGTCGGCTTGGTGGTGTCGCTGGTGTTGTTCCCCGGTTGGGGGGGCCTTTTTGAGGCCGTCTGCCGCCGCCCCGATCTCTGTCATCTTATCCGCTTTGACGGCAGTCCCGAAAATAATTTTCAGGTCTTTTTCGTGAAGACTATCCTGGCCATGGGGGCCATTATTTTATTGCCCCGGCAGTTTCACATGGCGGTAGTGGAAAATGTCCGGGAGCGGCACATCTTGACCGCCATGTGGCTTTTGCCTCTGTATCTGCTGCTCATCAATCTTTTCGTCCTGCCCATTGCCTTCGGCGGTCTGCTGTTGGGCCTGCCGGCCTCCCAGGCCGATACCTTTGTCCTGCGTCTCCCTCTCCAACATGGTTATCCCGTGCTGGCTCTGGTCGTCTTTCTGGGCGGTCTCTCGGCGGCAACGGCCATGGTGGTGGTGGCCTCCGTCGCGGTCAGCACCATGCTTTTGAACAGCCTCATCATGCCGCTGGTCCTGCGCCTGCAACTGGCGGAAAAATTCTCCGGGTATTTCCTCCAATTGAAACGGTTCGGCATCTTTCTGGTCATATTGTTGGGGTATTTGAATTATCGCCTCATCGGTACCACGTTAATGTTGGTTGATATGGGACATATCGCCTTTTTGGGGGTCATGCAACTGGCCCCGGTGGTGCTGGGGGCCATGTATTGGCAGGAGGCCAATCAAAAAGGAGCCCTGGCCGGCCTGAGCTGTGGTCTGGCCGTGTGGTTTTACACCGCCGTCGTGCCGCCGAACGTCACTGCCGGTTGGCTGCCCGAGACTATCCTTACCCAGGGTCCCTGGGGACTTTCCTGGCTGAAGCCCACTGCTCTTTTCGGCCTGAGCGGCTTAGACCCCCTGTCCCACGCTTTCTTCTGGTCACTCACCACCAATATCACGCTTTTTGTCTGCGTCTCGCTTTTGACCGACCCTAGCCCTCTGGAGGAAGAGCAGGCGCACAGATTTGTCCGACTTTTCCCCCCTGAGGCCACTGCCACCCGGGAGATGCGTTTTACCTACCTGCCCTCCTCCGCCCAGTTAACCAACTTTATGGCAAAGTTTATCGGCCAGGACCGGGCGGAAGAGGCACGCCAAAACTTCCTGGCCGGGATAAAAATCCCGGAAGATGAGTGGGGAGACCGGGAAAAAAGGGAATTGGCCGAGTTTGTGGAACGCACCATCGCCGGTTCCATCGGCCCGGCGGCGGCCCGCATTATTATGGACGGCTATCTCTCCTCCGTCGGCTCCCGCATGGAGGAGGTCTTTGACCTGTTCGGCCGGGTAACCAGCTCATTGGAGGAAAGTCAGGAGCAGTTAAAACGCCGGGTGGCTGAGCTCTCCGTCCTGTATGAGGCCGCCCGGAAATTGACCTCTTCTTTATATATGCCCGAACTGATGGAGGGGGTGTTGGATCTGTTGGTGGATCGCCTGGGGGTGGAACGCTGTGCCATCCGCCTCCTGGACGATGACGGCTATCTGAGGATCAAAAGTTATCGCAATCTGCCCCCGGCCGTGCAGGAGGTGGCCATTAAACCGGACATGCGGCCCCTCCTGGGGCAGTGCCTCCTCACCCCCCAGGTGATTTCAGTGGCCGACAGCTCCATTGTCTGGGACAGGCTGCAAGGCTTGCATGAATCAGAAACCATGGCCTCCCTGGTGCTGGCGAGCGTCATGTCGCTGGGGGTAACCGTCGTCGGCTATTTCTTCGCACCGGCCATTGCCGGCGTCTTCGGGTTGGATCCCGAAACTCTGGCCATGGCGGCGGACAATATCCGCTGGCTGTGCG
>CALGOE010000055.1 GCA_937958145.1 uncultured Desulfobacca sp. | reverse complement strand
AAGTTAACTGCGGACAACGCAAAAAGCCATTGACCCGACGGCACAGTCTTGATAATTTGTAGCGATTATATTGATTATCGCCGCCAGCGCGGCCGGGCAGGGCAGATGTTTGCATTCGGATGGTTTTCCAGTGGCCGGGGCCAGGGTTCCATTGACCTGTTGACCACCGCCCATCAGAAGATGGTAGAGGGCTTTATCCCGGGGCGCATCAGTTATGTTTTCTGTGACCGGGAAGCGGGGGAGACCCCGGCGGCGGATCGGTTCCATGCCGTGGTGCGCTCTTTGGGACTGCCCCTGATCACCCTGTCTTCCCGCCCGCTGCGGGAGTCGATCCGCCGGCGCCAGCCTGAAAGCGAAGCCCGGCGCCGGGAATTTGACGCCCAGGTGTTGGCCCGTGTGGCCGATTATCAGGCTCAGGTGGTGGTGTTGGCCGGCTACATGTTGGTACTCAGCCCTCTGCTCTGCGAGCAGCTCCTGTGCCTGAATCTGCATCCGGCCGTGCCGGGCGGTCCCAAAGGCACCTGGCGGCAGGTGATGTGGCAGTTGATGGAGACGGAGGCGGCCGAGGCCGGCGCCATGCTGCACCTGGCGACACCGGTCCTGGATGAGGGACCGCCTGTCACCTATTGCCATTTTTCCCTGCGAACTCCAGCCTTTGAGCCGCTGTGGCAGGCCTATCGGGAAAAACGCCGGCATTGTAGTCAGGCCGACATCAAAGCCCGGGAAGGGGATCAGGAGCCTCTCTTCGCCCGCATCCGAGCCGAAGAGCTGCGCCGGGAATTTCCTTTGATCATCGTGACGTTGCGGGACCTGGCCACCGGCGCTCTGGTGCTCACCCGCCAAGGGGTCGAACAGAACGGGCGCCTCATGCCCAATGGCTTTGACCTTACCCCGGCGGTGGAGTCCTATGTGGAAAATCAAGCTCCCACAGGCCGTTGAAAATTCTTTAGCCGTCTGCGGCGGTGGGGAGGGGGGAACATGACTGGCACAGCCACACCAGACGGTTGGACCTGGCCGGAGTTGACCGCCCTCCTGGCGGCAGCGGGGGTCGATGGCTGGCAGGTGACGCGGGTGCGTGAGGCCAGCGAGCAGCTTTATCTGGTTTTTGACCGGGTGGAGGCGCTGCGCCGGGTGGAGACGGAAACCTATCAGGTGGCCATCCATCTCCTGGTCACCAAGGATGGGGGCACCTGGCTGGGGGAGTCCAGTTTCAGCCTGAACCCGGGAGATGATGCGGCCACGGCGTTGGCCCAGGCCAAAGAGCGGGCGCTGCTGGCCCTGAACCCGGTGTTTGAGCTGCCGGGACCGGGGCAGCGGTATCAACCCCTGGCGTTAGTGGACAGCGCCCTGCGGGATGAGCCCCGCCAGGTACTTTGGCAGATCCGTCACGAGATGGAGCAGGCCCTGGCGGGGGATGCCGCAGTGGCATTGGCCGCGACGGAAATCTTCTGCACCTATCGGGAAAAAGAGATCTGCAACCACAGGGGCCTCACCGCCGCGGCGGCGGCCACCGAGCTGGAGACCCATTTTGTCCTGCTGACCGCCGGGGCCGGCGAAGAGGCGGAGAGCCTGGGCAGTCGGCGGGCCAGGTTCGCCCGGGACCTGAAGATCGGCGCCATCCTGGACCGCTACCGCCGCTACGCTCTGGACAACGCCCGGGCGGAACTCCCTCCCAGCGGTACTTATCCGGTCATCTTCGGGGAAGAGGCCCTGGATACCCTATTTCATCACTTCTGTGCCCAGGCCGGGGGGGAGGCCGCTTTCCAGGGGTGGTCCCGGCTGCAGAGGGGCAAACCGGTGATTCACGATCCCCGACGGGATCTTCTGACCATGACCAGCGACCCCTGGCTGCCCGGGGGCCTGGAATCCCGACCTTTTGACCAGCAGGGGTTGGCCCTGCGGCCGGTGACGTTCGTCCAGGATAATATTTTTCAACAGCCGTTGGCCGACAGTCGCTACGCCGCGTATCTGGGCGCCTCCGCCACCGGCGGGCTTACCAACCTGAGGGTGGCGCCGGGACGGGCCACCCTGGCGGAGATGTTGGCGGCCGAGCCGGTGCTGCATCTGTTGCGCTTCTCGACCCTGGAGCCGCATCCCGTCACTGGCGCGGTGTCCGGGGAGATTCGCACCGGCTACCTGCATGAGCATGGCCGGGTGGTGCCCATTAAAGGCGGCTCGGTGAGCGGCAATCTGGAAGAGGCCTGCCGGTTTTTAACCCTCTCCCGGGAAACGGAACAGCGGGAGGCCTATCTTGGCCCTATGGGTCTGCGTCTGGAGGAGATGCATATTGCCGGTGCTTGAGAAAAGATATGGGGTCTGGGGCCCGAGCTGGCTGGCGGGTATGGTGCTCTTGCTGCTAACAGGTCTGGCTATGGCGGCGGCAACCCTGGAAGAGGCGGACCGCTTGCTCCTTGATCCGCAGGTGAACAAGGACAAGGCTTTGCGTGCTTTTTCGATCTATGAAAGCCGGTTGCCGGCGGCCGGGGCGGAGCGCCGGGAAGTGCTGACCCGCTTGGCCCGGGCCGGTTTTTTCCTGGGCGACCTGACCGAGGGGGCACAACGGCGGCTGTATTATGAACAGGGCCGACAGTATGCCGAAACCCTGGTACAGGAATTTCCCGACCGGGTGGAAGGTCACTATTGGCTGGGGTTGAATCTGGCCGGTCTGGCCGATGTCAACCGTATGCAGGGGATGCGGCTGCTTCCCAGGATCATGGCGGCCTTGGAACGCGCCGCGGCCATCAACCCGGCCTATGATCAGGCCGGGGCCTACCGGGTCCTGGGGCGCATCTATTACGAGGCGCCGGGGCGGCCCTTTTCCGTGGGCGATATCGGCAAATCCGTGCAACTGTTGCAACGGGCCAGCCAACTGGCCCCGGCCAATTCCACCAATTACCTGTATCTGGGCGAGGCCCTCTTGAAAGCCGGCCGGTCTGCCCAGGCCAAGGCGGAGTTGGCAAAAGTTTTCACGGCCACCGATAATGCTGACGGCCCCCGGGGTCTGGAGGCGGACCGCCGTCGGGCCCAAGAGATCCTGGCGCAACTGGGGCGCTGACCCTTCGCCACCCGTTGCCAAGGTGCGGCGTGGACGCCGGCAAAAAAAACCGGCCTCTGGCTTGGGGCGGACCAAAGGCCTCGGACGGGTTGTGGGGGCAGGCCCGTTATTTGAAGACTGACTGACGATGAGAACCGGCACCATCATTTAAGCAGGGGGAATTTCGCACCGATAACGAGATTACCCATCCCAGAAGCAGCGAGGTCATGATGTTTGCACTGGCACATTTCCTGAAGGCGTTGGCCCAGGTCATTGATATTGTTCTGACCATCTATATGTGGCTCATCATCGGGCGGGCCATTCTTTCCTGGGTCAGTCCCGATCCTTATAACCCCATTGTCCGATTCTTGTACAACGTCACCGAACCGGTTCTGGGGTTCTTCCGGCGCATCCTGCCGCTGCAGTTTGGCGGCCTGGACCTGACGCCGCTGGCAGTTCTGTTGGTCATCGTCTTTTTGCAGAAATTTCTGGTGGCAACTCTTTTGGAACTGGCCCTCAGGATCAGTATGGGGGGGTGAGAGGTCCTATGGAACCGATGGAGCATTTGACCCCAGCCGATATCCGTCAAAAGCAATTTACCACTGTGCGCAAGGGGTTTGATCCCGCTGAAGTCAGGGCCTTTTTGGAGCAGCTGGCCGAGAATCTGACCGCGCTGAAACAGGAGAACGATACCCTGCGGGCTGATCTGGAACGCCAGCAGGGCGATCTGCAGGAATTCAAAAAACGGGAGCAACTCCTGAAAGACACCCTGATCAACGCCCAGCAGGTCATCGAGGCCATGAAGGCCAATGCCCAGAAGGAAGCGGAGCTGCTCATTCATGAAGCCGAGATCAAGGCGGAAAAACTCCTGCAGGAGGCCTTTTCCCGGCAGGGGAAGGTGCGCAACGACATCGACGAACTGAAGCGGTTGAAGGTTACCCTGGCAGCCCAGGTGCGGGGGATTTTGGAGACGCATCAGCGCCTGTTGGCGGAGATCGAGGCCGGGGAGTAGGGCCCCGGGTGGAGCACCATGGCCACGGACCGGAGACAGGCCAACGGACTGAAAAGGGACAGGGCCCCATGGCGGCGTGGCTGCAGGTAACCTGCACCGGTTGGCTTCTGAAGGTCCAGATCTCGCCGGGGGCAGCGCAGAATCAGATCGTCGGGCCGCACGGTGATCGCCTCAAGATTCGCATTGCCGCCCCGCCCAGCAGAGGGGAGGCCAATAAGACCCTGCTGGATTTCCTGGCCCAGCGATTGGGGATCGCCAAAAAACACCTGCGTCTAAAGAGCGGCGCCGGGGACCGGTTGAAAATCGTGGAGGTGGACGGCCTGGAACCGGAACTGCGCACCCGGCTGGAGGATTTGGGGAGGCCGGGTTGAACTGCGAACCTGGCACCTGTGGCATCAATAAAAGATGCACGGCAGTTTCCCCACCGGCCTGATCTTGACAACGGGCCCGAGGTGTCCAATATTTCCATTATGAGAAAGACGGCTTTTGGCAGCCACGCCAGGGAAGCAGGTGGAGGAGAAAATCGCTAAAAGCAGGGGGCGTTTGTGGTATGGGGGAGAATATTGATTATTATCAAGTCCTGGGAATCGCGAGGGATGCTGATCCGGAAGAGATAAAAAAAGCTTATCGCCGTCTAGCGTTAAAGTATCACCCGGATAGAAATCCGGGGGATAAAACTGCCGAAGAACACTTCAAGGCCGCGGCCGAGGCCTACGAAGTCTTGCGGGATCCCCAGAAACGCTTGCTCTATGACCAGTTCGGCCATGCCGGCCTGGCGGGCACGAGCTTTAGCCAATTTTCCACCTTTGACGCCATTTTCAGCAGCTTCAGTGACATCTTCAATGATTTTTTCGGCTTCGGCAATCCAACCCAGAATCGCCCTCGTCGCCAACCGGGCAAAGACCTTTATTATCAATTAGAGATTCGCTTTCAGGATGCCGTCTTCGGCCTGGAGACCAGTATTGACATCAGCAAGGCCGTCCCTTGTCAGGCATGTCGGGGCAGCGGCCGTCAGGATGGTGAGCAGCGGCTGCGGCCCTGTTCCTTCTGTCAGGGCTATGGCACCATTACCCGGATGGAGGGTTTTTTCCGCATCAACACCACCTGTCCGCATTGCCAAGGAAGTGGCCAGGATCGCGGCGAGCCCTGCCAGGTCTGCGACGGCCAGGGTCTGGAGCGGCAGCAGAAGCGGGTCACCCTGAAAATCCCGGCGGGGGTGGATGATGGCACCCGTCTGCGTCTCCGGGGCGAAGGGGACGTGGGTTTGGGCGGCGGTCCTCCGGGCGACCTGTATGTGGATCTGAAAGTGGCGCCCCATCCCCTGTTTCAACGGGAGGACAACAACCTCATTTATCGGGCCCAGTTATCCTTTGTGGATGCAGCCCTGGGGACCGAGGTGGAGATTCCGACCCTCACCGGTTCGGTGCCCCTGACCATACCGGCCGGAACCCAACCGGGCGCCCGGTTCACCATTTATGGCGAAGGGGTGCCTATTCTCCGGGGGAACGGCCGGGGCAACCTCATCGTGGAACTGGATCTCCGGACTCCCACCAACCTGACCCCCCGTCAGGAAGATCTGCTGCGCAAGTTTTTAGCCACCTGCCGTCCCAAAACTCCCGGCAAGTCCAAAACTGCCCGCCGGGGCGCGGCAACCTCCAAAACCGTGGCCTGATCCAGGCCTACTGGATCAACATCAAGCCGCTCCTGCCGGTTGTGGCCAAAGTGCCTGCAGGGGGGCCAGGGGGCGAGGCCGCCTGCTCCCCCCCAACCCCCTTGGGGGACTGGTGGCGGCGCTTAAAGCAAAACTAAGGGTTTTTCTCCTACCGCCGTCTGGGAAAAAGGGTTTTTCCCCACCCGCTCAGGTCCGCAGGACGGCCTCTTCCAGTTTTTTGATCTGATCCCGCAGTTCGGCTGCCCGCTCAAAATCCAGCTTTTTGGCCGCCGCCTGCATCTCTTTTTTTAACTGGGAAATCCGGCGGGGTATGTCATGGGGCAGGAGATAAGGAACCGTCTCTTCCGCCGCCATGGGCACGGTGACGTAGTCTTTCTCATAGACCGAGGCCAGGATGTCCTGAATCCCCTTTTGAATGGAGGCCGGCGTGATGTTATGGCGGCGGTTGTAGGCCATCTGCAGGCGGCGCCGCCGGTTGGTCTCCTTGATGGCCTG
>CALGOE010000054.1 GCA_937958145.1 uncultured Desulfobacca sp. | reverse complement strand
GGCGCTGCCGTCAACCGCCAACGTTGGCGACGTCTTTTTACCATGGTCAAGTCCGGGGCCTTTAGGCCACCGATTCCCCGGGTTGGAGAGGGATGACCTTGACGCTGGGTTGATCTTGCAGATGTTTCTGTAGTTCCTGCGGGGTGCCCGTCAGGACCGGGAAGGTGCCGTAATGGATGGGAATGACAAACTGCGGCTGCAGCAGCCGGCAGGCCAGAGCCGCTTCGGCCGGATTCATGACGTAATGGCTGCCGATGGGCAGGATGGCCACCTGGGGGTGGTACAGCTCCCGGATTAACTCCATATCTTTGAAGACCGCAGTATCTCCGGCATGGTAGGCCACAAAGCCGTTGGCAAAGGCCACGACAAATCCGGCCGGGTCGCCGGTGGGGATGAGTTGGCCGCCCTCCTCGGCCGTGGAGGAGTGGACCGCCTGGGTCATGGTGACCTGGACGCCGCCAGCCTGCATACTGCCCCCTTTGTTCATGCCGATAACGTTGGGGACACCCTTGGCGGCCAGATACTGGGCCAATTCATGGATAGCGGCTACCGGGGCGCCGGTGGCCTTGGCGATCTCTACGGTTTCCCCCACATGATCGCCGTGCCCATGGGTGACCAGGATGAGGCTGACCTCCCCCAGGGCTGAGATGGGGGTCTGCAGCAGGGGATTACTGAGCCAGGGATCGATGAGGACGCTGGCACCGGCCCCCGCTAATTTGATGGCCGCATGGCCGAAATAGGTAATGGTCACGCCTTTGCCGATGGTTGTCGTGCTCATGGTCTTCTCCTTGTGTCAAGCTTCCACCATATGCATGAGTTTATCCAAGTTGGCCTTGGACCCCAGGGCAATCAGGGTATCGCCCGGCAGGATGACGGTATCTGGCTGGGGATTAAACAACATGGTGCCATCCAGGCGTTTGATGGCAACGATGATCAGATCCAGACGCTGCCGGAGACCCGAGTCTTTCAGCGGCAGTCCGACTATCTCGGCCTTGCCGCCCACCGGGATCTCCTCGAGACTGAGATCGATGCCCTCCCCCATGGCCATGTCCATGAAATCCACCACGGTCGGGCGGAGGATGGTCTGGGCCATCCGGTGGCCGCCCAGTTCGTAAGGGGAGATGACCTCGTTGGCGCCAGCCCGGAGCAGTTTCTGTTCGGAACCGGTTTCACCGGCCCGGGCCACGATGTTGAGGTTGGGATTCAGGCTTCTGGCCGTGAGGACGATATAGACATTATCTGCATCCGAGGAGCAGACCGAGATCAGGCCCCGGGCCCGTTCAATGCCAGCGGCGATCAAGAGGTCCTCCTGCGTGGCATCGCCGAACAGGTGGAGGTAACCGGAGCGCTCAAGCACCGACAGCCGTTCAGGATCGTTATCCACCACGACGATGGGGATGCCATTGGAATGCAACTCCCGGGCAATGACTTCGCCGATACGCCCAAAGCCGCAGATGATATAGTGATCTTTTATGGTGCGGATGGCTCGTTCCAAACGCTTCCTGCCGAAAACATCCCGGATTTGGCCCTCCACCACCATCTGGGTGATGGCGGAAACCACATAAAACATAAGGCCAATGCCGGAAAAGATCAACAGCATAGTGAAGATCCGGCCGCTGAAATCCAACGGCCGCACCTCCCCGAACCCCACCGTGGTCAGGGAAATAACCGTCATGTAGAGGCCTTCAAAAAAAGTCCAGCCCTCCAGAATAACATAGCCCACACTCCCAATCACCAGGATGGCACAGAGCGAGAACAGCACAAAGAGAATGCGATGAAAATCCATGGGTACTCTATCCGGGTGGGCCGAGGACGTGCGTCAGCCGTCGGTCTCGCCGTGGCGTCGCCGTCGGGCCTGACGTCACCTATTGTATTCCAGATGACCCGGCCGAGGCAACCTTATTGATGACAGACTTCATCCCGCCTGTGGCCCGCCGCCCGCCGCCACGAAATAAGGTTGTTTCCCGCCTGGGAAGTGTGGTATGAAACAATCTATGGCAAGCAAGAGATGGTATGATCCGGCGGCGCTGGTGCTGGCCGCGCTGGCGCTCTGCGCTTGCGCCGGCCCCAGGCCGGGGCTGGTCCAGGAAGCGGCGCTGCAACCGGGGCGATATGTGCAACAGGTCTACCGGAGTCCTGAGCTGCAACCCGCGGCAGTGGCCTATACGATAGAGCCCCAGCCGGTAGCTCTGGCCCAGGGGATCAGTGTTCAGGAAGCTGCCAGGGTGTTTCAGGAAGAGCTGGTCCAGGCGCTGCAGGCCAATGGCCTGCGGGTCAACGGCGGCAGCCAGGGTGCGGTTTGGACCGGGAACGTGGAGCGCTTTGCCGTGGCTGCCCCGTTCTGGCGCTTCCTCTCGGGACGGGGGCAGGCTCAGGTCGCGGCCAGGGGCGAAATCCGCCGGGGACCGGAGCTGTTGTTTGCCTTTTACGACGCCGTCACGGTCAATCCGGCCGTCAATCCCCGGCACCGGCCGCCCCTGGAAACCGACCTCCTGGCCCGGCAAGCGGCCCGGCGTCTGGCCGCCAACGTCCTCAACGAACTCCTGTTGCCGCCTCGACCGGAGGCCGGCGGGGCCGCGCCAACGGCCCTGGATCGACCATCGCGCCAGTCGACGGAATAACCGCGGCGCCGGCCCCTGCCAAGTCCGCAAAATGGCGTTGGCGTTTTTGGATCAGACCACAGCCCCGAAAGGAGGTAACAGCCATGTCCCCCCGCAGTCGCATTGCCCGTATCACCAAGGAAACAGATATTGTTTTGGAACTGGAACTCGACGGCAGCGGCCAAGCGGAGATCAAAACCGGCATTCCTTTTCTGGACCACATGCTCACCCTCTTTGCCGTGCATGGTTTTTTTGACCTGACGATCCAGGCGGCCGGCGATCTGGAGATCGACGATCACCACACCGTGGAAGACGTGGGCATCTGTTTGGGGCAGGCCCTACGCCAGGCACTCCAGGAGCGGACCAACTTCCGGCGCTATGGCTTTGCCCGGGTGCCCATGGATGAGGCCGTGGCCCAGGTGACCGTTGACCTGAGCAACCGCCCTTACCTGGTCTTTCAGGCCGCCTACCCGCCTGGCGGCGGCCGCTTCGATCCCCAACTGGTGAAAGAATTCTGGCGGGCCGTGGCCCAACACGGCGGCCTCACCCTCCATATCGAAGTACCCTACGGAGAAAACACGCACCACCTCATGGAGGCGATTTTTAAGGCTGCCGGCCGGGCCTTGGATGAAGCCACGACAGTGGACCCCCGCCGCCAAGGTGTCCCCTCCAGCAAAGGCCTTCTGTAACCAAGCCGCGGCCTCGGGGCAGACGGCATCTGTCAAAAAATTGACATTAGAACAAGGCGGGCGGAAGCCCGGCTCTTGAGGCTTGACCCTCTGAGTCGGACCGTCTCTCGGGCCGTGGACTGGCGTCGGTCCGTGGCAACTCTGCTCCTGCCCCCAGTTACCGGGATCCCTGATCCGACTCCGCCCCGGCTGACGGCAGATTGAGGGTAAAAAGCGGTTCTTCCCTTTCCTTTTGATGCCCACCCCAATGTCAAATAATTGACACAAAAACGGTCGTTGTTGACGAGTTTCTCTCCCCCTATACTTGGCAGCGGCGGGGTCGCATTATTTTCATAGGAATTTAGAAGGGATAAAAAAGCGGCCCTTTGGTATGCATATTGCAGTTGATAAAAAGTACCTTATCAGCATCGTCATGCTTCGGTCAGGGAGGACCTATGAAGCCAGCCGCTGTCGTCTCGCCTGCCAACGTCCCCACCCCTGGGGTGGTTCCTGGGCCATCTTGCCGTGCTCCCCGGGTCATTGCGGTTACCAGTGGCCGCCGCGGGGTCGGTCAATCCGTGGTCGTCATCCTCCTGGGTCTGGCCTTAAGCCGGCTGGGCAAGAGGGTTTTGCTGGTGGATGCAGCCCTGGGTCAGGCTTCCCTTCCCAGGTTTCTGGGGCTGACGCCCCGCTGGGGCCTTGGTGAGGTTCTGGCCGGCCGACGGAGTTTGGCTGAGGTGATGTTGGAGGGGCCCGGGGGTCTGGTCCTCTTGCCGGCCGGGGCCGAGGGGACCATGACCACCGACTTCAGCAATGGGGATAAGTTATTCTTATTGCAGGAATTGGAGGAGTGCACAGCAGACTTTGATTTTCTGTTGGCCGATACCGGCGCCGGTCTGGCCAGCCATGTCCTGTATTTCAATGTGGGGGCCCAGGAGCGCATTGTCGTGGCTGATGAAGAGCCGGCGTCGATTATTGATGCCTATACTTTGATCAAAGTCTTGGCCACGAAGTATGCGGAAAGACGTTTTCAGGTGCTTTTTACCAAAATTGCCCAGCCGGAGGTGGCCCAACGGTCCTTTGCCCAATTAGTCAAGGTTGCCGACCGTTTTCTTCACGGCACCGTATCGTTAAGCTATATGGGGACAATCCCCTTTGATGCCGCCATTGTGGAGGCGGCCCTGCGCCAGCAGCCGGTAATAGAGGTGGCGGCCTTGTCGCCGGCCGGTTGTGCCAGCCTGCGGCTGGCGCAGGATTTAGTAGTGCAGGAAGTGCAGCCCGCCATGGCTGGGAATATAAAATTTTTCTGGCAGGATTTACACAAGCAGGCT
Organism: uncultured Desulfobacca sp.; assembly: GCA_937958145.1. GTDB lineage: Bacteria > Desulfobacterota > Desulfobaccia > Desulfobaccales > Desulfobaccaceae > Desulfobacca. Next base: position 665 of record CALGOE010000054.1, on the reverse strand, counting down.
GCCAGCGCTTTTTACCAAGGAGCGTCCCATGAAGGCCAATTACGCTGAGATCACGGATGAGTCGGCGGCTCCAGAGTGGCCTGAGAAGATCGATGCGGCGGCGCAGGAACGCCTGGTCATGCAGTATGCCCCGCTCATCAAATACATCGCCACCCGGATGGCGTTGCGCCTGCCCCCCCATATCTCCTTGGATGATCTTATCAGTTCCGGCATGATCGGTTTGCTGGATGCCATTAAAAAATACGACCCGAAAAAAAATATCAGCTTCAAGACCTATGCGGAATTTCGCATCAAAGGGGCCATCCTGGATGAGTTGCGCTCCTTGGACTGGATCCCCAGGTCCATCCGCAAGAAAACCAACCAACTGGAAAAGGCCTATGTCAATCTCCAGAAAGAATTGGGGCGGCCGGCTGAGGCAGAGGAGATTGCCCAAAGTATGGGTCTGAGTATGGAGGAGTATTTCCATCTCTTGGACGAGACCAAGGGGGTATCCCTCCTGGATCTGGACTCGGTCAGGAAGAATCTGCCCAAACTGTCGGAGGAAGAATTATACGAACTCCTCCAGGACGAATCAGCGCGGGATCCTTTCATCACAGTGCATTTCGCCGAACTCCGGGAAATCCTCATGCGGGCCCTGGAGTGCCTGCCGGATAAAGGCAAGCTTC
>CALGOE010000053.1 GCA_937958145.1 uncultured Desulfobacca sp. | reverse complement strand
CTGGAAAACGTCCAAAAAGAAGGTTAGTAATACAATTAAACCTAACACAAGTTAAGGGGTGATTATGGCTTCAGGTATACGAACGGTTAGTGTTAAAAGGGACACACAAGGTCATTATAGCCAGGTCAAGATAGTTTTTGGTCCCCATTACTTCTTGGAACTTAATTGTGAACATAAAGATAAGGTTATTTTTGTATTGGGGGCAACCCACCACGGGTTCAAAGCTGGTGCCTCAGAGGTGAACGGTGAATTAGAGCAATTCATTTATGAGATTCGGAGAGCTCACCCTCACAATTTGGTTGATTGACTTGGGCCGATTTTTCAGGGAATCACCGAATCGAACGGCGGGTGAAAAATTAAGCCTTGATCAAGGGATACTTCTCCAGCACCTCGGCCAAAGACGATAACTTGAATGTCAGCGATATGTAGAAAAGCGAAGGTTTTAATTGGTCCCCTCGGTCAATATAAGGAAATTTCACAAAATTGGGGCGGTCCCGGAGATATTTCAGCCCCAGCCCCCCGATGAACTCGTTAATGACCAGTAATATTCTTTCGGGTTCGGAAAGATTCAACTCATCAGCCTTTTTCAGGATTGGAACCTCGGCCGAGAATTCTTCCGGGGCAAATTCATACCAACACAGGCGCCGGATGAGAAAGGCGGTATTCATGCTGATATCCAAGGCCTGCTGGAGTTCCGAGAGAGTAAACTCTGCCGGCGGGATGTGGATTAGTATCTTAGCCACAGCGTTACCCTAGCGTTTTGTTTGCGCCTGTGGCGGCGGTAGTATTGTCTGCCTGACTCTTGAAAAGACCCCAGCTGACTGCCTTTTTTGCCAGATTTTTAAAATCATCTGATAGATGTACATATTCGGGCGATATCGTTCTGAGTCGAAAATAAAGTCATCATTGCCCAGATAAATTTTGCCCAGAGCTGCGGCAGCCCCGGCACTCCGGGAAATTCCGGCTTCACAGGCAACGATCAATAACTCCATGGCTTTTTTATTCTGCTCGACAAAGTCCACTATGTCTGAGGCATTCTTTTCCGAAAAACAAGTAAGTTGATTTTTTACATTCCTTGTCAACGGGCTCATATTGTCGCAGATGATGAGCATATCATCGATGTAATTGGGCGTTCTCGTGAGCCGATAATCATTTAATGGCGGCGGAGAGATAAATCTAATCGTAGAAAATTTTTCTCGTGGATAACGATTGTTTGCACTCATATCGATCAATTTATCCTTACCTAACACTCTTATCTTAAACATAAATCCCTAGCCTCTTGATGTTTGCCCCAAAAAATAGATGTAACCAGACGTTAGGAAATCTTTTTTACACTTCTCGCAGGTAATAACCGTCAAATGCTTCAAAAAATATCTCTCCAACCGGGTCGGGTATTTGTTCTCCAGGGTTGATGAGATAAACGCTTTCCCAGTATTGAATGGCTTGGCGGATCTCATCCTTATACTTTCGAAGCAGATCGTCCTCCTCAAAGATCTGCTCCACCTCTTCTTTGGTCAGGCAAGGGATAAAAAGTTTCCCTATACTCTCTTTGGAATGTAATTTTTCACTCGGCCACTGTCGCCCAATCTGTCCAAAGAGTAAGTTACGAAGGTTCTTACAGTCTGGGTGAAACTTAGAATCTTTACATATCGAAACTTGACAGAGCAGAAAATCTTTATTGAGCTGAACCCTATATGCTATGGTATTTTTTCCGGCTGCCTCAATCGCTAATTCTTTAGTCGGACTGGCATAAGCTGAATATCGTCGGTTGGGATAACCCTCTGGACGAGCCCATTCCCAAAGATTGTCAACTACATAAGGAACATTTCCAGGGGGCCTCCTGGTGCTTTTATACTGAATGAGTTTTCCTGAGAACTTCTCTGGCGACACAGCCCGGTAGACATTGAAAAAATCAGCCATGATAATTACCCTTTCCTTTATAAATGAGCGCCTTTTCATATGATCGGGTTTACGCATCGAATTCTTTATCAATGTCAAAGGAGAGTTGTGTACTTTCAACTGACTCGGCCATCTCTGGCGTGAGCGCTGCCGTTAACTCATCAAGTAGGGCGCGGGGAATTTCTTTATTGCCAACGCTCAAACTTGCTTCCCCTCGTGAGACCGGCGGCGGGTCGGTGTCGATTATCTGGCCGTCAGGAGAAAATTCAATGCTCGGGCCATGATAAGATAATCTCAGGTAATAGGAGACAATATCCCCAAAAATAATGGCGCTGCCCTTGCTCCTCTTGTAGTGCTCCCTGATGACCTGGCCAACCGCCTCCCAATTGACCTTGCCATCCTCAGAAACTACTCCATCCGGCAAAGGGACATGTTTAAAGGGGGCCTCCCCGCAGATACATGCTACAAAAATCGGCTCCGGTGTGGTTCTGGAAGCCTTGATCCACAAATGGGGTTTAAAGGTCCGTTCGTTATAGACGCCCCTGCGGGCCGCACGGTCTTCCGCGGCGATTTTTAATGTTTCAGCAAACTTGGCGACGGTCTCATCAAATTTTTCCTGCGGTATCTCTAAAACTTCAGGCAGTCGCCTTATGGGGGTATGCCGAAAGCCGACTAAATTCCGGCCAGAAAGTAGTTCTTCCAGCATTCTTAAGCCATTCGATTCATTGAAACATCCTACCTTTTTAACCACCTCTGATTTAGTAAGCCCCTTCTTTTCCATTGCCTTATAAATGAGTTCCTCGACAGGGTTCATCGTAAGCTTCCTTTCTCACCAAGATATTCAGATAGTAATTAACTTCAAGGCATCACAGGGTATATTGCTAATCTTCCAGTAGTCCTTTGTCATTATCTAACTTAAATTCAAAATCTTCCTGATCAACATTATCCCATCCGATCTCGACACTGATGTCCATGGATTGAAAAAGTGCCCCAATAAATTGAGCCACCGCCAGGTCTTTTTCTGACGTGTCCCTGTCACCCTCGCCGGCGCCACCGGGTTCGGAAGAAATCATCGTCCCATCCGGAGTGAATTCTATTCCCGGTTCATCATAGGAAAACTTCAGTGTATAAGAAATAATCTCGCCAAATTGCTTGGTGCTAACCTCATACTGCTGGTAATGGTCCCTCATGACCTGAATCAGTGCCTCTTTATTGATAACATTTTTGTCCGCAACCAGCCCCTCCGACAGCGGCACGTGCCGGAAATCGGCCTCCCCGTGGCGCACCGCCGTAAAACTCGAGGCCAAGGTCGGGCGGGAGGTCCGCACCCAGAGATGGGGCCTGAAGTAGCGTTTCGCAAAGTCGATCAGCGCTTCAGACTCATCTTCAGCAGCCCCGTTATTCAAGTCATGCTGTTTGGCTGTTGTCATCTTTGAATCCTCTCTCGTCTTAAAAGTATTCAGATGTGCGATTTTTTTTTGGGCAAACGTATCCTTTTGCCGGACGATGTCCACAGTCACAGCGCCGGACAATCTGGTTCAACGCGAGGTTATAGCTTCAACAGGTGCAACTGTTTTTGACCGGTGGGGAGGGAATTATCTTTAATAAGCTCAGCCAGCCGAATAGTTTGATGTCCATTCAAAGCAGTAATAACGACCGGTATTTCCCGGTCGACCTCCGGGCAGCCGAACTCACCCCGGTGGACAAGCCAAAAAAACTGTTTGATCATCTCCTGGGAGGCGGCATTTATCTGGTTGACATTCACGGACCAGTATTCTTCTCTGGGTCGCTGATAACGTCGAACCCGGATAAACCCTTTTTTAACCACCGCAATGATAATTTCTTCCCTGGCCCGTCCTTCAGTTCTCATCACCTCGTTAAACTTTGCGTAAGCCGCAGCAATAACGTCCAAAGGGACCTGAAAAATCTCTGGATGGTCAATAATCACCTCAATATGAGAGGTTTTGACCTGAATAACCCGGTAGTCTGGCGTGATCCAGTATGCCACTTTCATGCCGGCCTCAATTTTTAAAGAGATGAGAGATTCTAATACGGCTGGATTTTGAATAATTTTTAAGCTTTTTAAAATTTATTCTCAATTTTTAATAGTAAAGTTAATTGCTTACGTCTATTCTAAGTATAACCCTCAGCAGTCGATTATTAAACCAAATTCGTATCTTTTTTTCGTGTCTTTTATTATTTAAATTATTCAGTATGTTATGAATACTCGTTTTGATTGTTCAGGGAAATTATGAGGACGGCAATGAGGAAAGAGTTACCAGGGATTTCATGGATTAGGAGGGATTTTCCGATAGAGGGGAATAACCAACAGCCATTCCTGGCATGGCGAGTAAACCTGCCGGCTAAAGGCAGGAACTTATCAGCAACCTTGCCCGAACTGCCACTGCTTAGGTGATCAATATGGCCCGCCTCATTCCCAAAATTCCCTTAGACGACATAACTCTCAAACCTGAACGGGATGTCGCCCAAGCCCTCATTGAGCAGCTTCCCGCCGATAGCGTTGTCTACCATAGCTATCCCTGGTTAAGGCCTGAGCGACACGACAGAGGCAATACCTTCCTGAAAGAAGGCGAAGCGGATTTTGTCATCGTCATGCCGGACCTGGGCCTTCTGGTTTTAGAGGTGAAGGGGGGGTGCCATAGTGTATGATCCCGAGAACCATCTCTGGTATCGTTTGCTCGATAATGGACACCACAGAGCCATCAAAGATCCCTTTGAGCAGGCACGCCGCAATACCTACGCCCTCAGAGATGCTATCGTCAGGTCTTCGTTTCCCGGAGAACAAAGATTACCCTGTCCCTTTGGCTATGCGGTAATCTTTCCCGACTGTGTCTGCTCCGGCCCTTTACCTCCCGGCGCCGAGGCCTCGATGGTTTTTTCGGCCCACGAGCTGCCGTATCTAAGCCGGAGAATTCCAGCATCTCTAAGAAATTGGCATCAACAAGCAACTCCACGACCTTTAACCAGACCGGACCTGGATAAACTTCTGAAGGGACTCTCCCCGACCTTCCAGATCCTGCCGGTACTCTTCCGTCGCCTGGAAGAGCAGGAAGCACGGCTGTTTCGCCTGACCGAGGAGCAGATGCACATCCTCACCATCCTGCAGAACCAGAAAAAAGCAGCCATCCAGGGGGTGGCCGGATCAGGCAAAACTCTCCTGGCCCTGGCCCAGGCGCAGCGTTTTGCCGACCAGGGGCGCCTTACCCTCTTAGTCTGTTATAACCGGCAGCTGGCTGCCTGGCTCCAAGCCTCTCTTCCCGAAGCGTACCAGGATAAAATTACCATCTCGACCTTCCATCAGCTCTGCCGGCAGACCTGCCTGGACGCTGGTATCCCCTTTGCAATTGATTCTGGTAATCCCCAAGAATTCTGGCATTATGAGGCGCCGTTGTTGCTGAGCGAGGCTATTGATCAATCCGACCGTCGGTTTGACGCCATTGTGGTGGACGAAGGTCAGGACTTTCAACCGGATTGGTGGTATCCCCTGGAAATACTTCTAAAAAAAGATGGCGCTTTCTTTGTGTTCTATGATCCCTCCCAGAACCTTTTTGCGGAGACTAATTTCACTCTCCCGGAGCTTGGTGCCTCTTATATTTTGCCCACCAATTGCCGCAACACGAAACGGATTGCCAAACTCTGCGGCCAAGTGCGCGGCATCGACATTCCGGTGCGGCATGACGCTCCACAGGGCGAGGAAGTAATGGTGCATTTGGCGCCGACGGCCGCCCAACAGGTCCAATATTGTCGACAAATCATTGGTGACTGGCTGGGGAAAGGGGGACTCCAACCTTCACAAATAGTAGCTCAAAGCCCACGGACGCGCCCTAATTCATCTTTAAAGGACTTACATGCCATCAGAAATGTGCCGATCACCGAAGACCTGGCAGAGTGGAAGAGTGGTAAAGGCATTCTTTTCACCACCATCCGGCGTTTTAAGGGATTGGAGGCTGATGCGGTTTTGATTACGGACGTTGTGCCTTTCCATACCCTCCCTTATTTTACCGCGGCCGACTTCTACGTGGCGTGTTCCCGGGCTAAACACCTTTTGGCGGTGCTCCCAACTTCAGACGGAATTCTGTGATCCGGATACTACTTAACTATTGAATTTTCTATATCATTTATCCAGAAGATAATGCATATTTGAAATTAGAAGTCGGTAATTGTTATCAATAAGAACTGCTCTCGGGCAATGTTGCCTTGATAGTGGAACAATCTTAGCGCAAAAGGTTTAGGCATGCCATCCTTTTTCCTCAGTCCTTCCCTCGTTGCTCGGTTTTTCTTCTTTGATTGTGAGCGCTATCTGCGTTATCATGCTACGCCCAAGCAGCGGCGCCGGGAGGCTGGCGTCCCGGACATCGCCTGGGACACAAGCCCGGTCACCGCCGCGATCCTGAAGCGGGGTTATAGTTGGGAAAAGCAAGTGCTGCACAAGCATTTAGCGGGCAAGGTCCGGATCGCTCCGGGAAACGGGCCGATTACCGAGCGGGTGCATGACCTTGCCTCGACCATTAAACACCTGAACCAGCTACAACCTGGCGAAGCGATTTATCAGCCCACCCTCAAAGTCCCGCCTTCGTTTCAACAACGCTATGGGCTTAGCCCTGACTTATGTGACTTCCCTCCGTGTCGTCCGGACCTGCTGCAGGCCTCGGCTCGTAATGGCCGCTTGGCTCTGCAGGTGATTGATCTCAAAGCCAGTGCCGTGGCAAAAATGAGCCACCGTATCC
>CALGOE010000052.1 GCA_937958145.1 uncultured Desulfobacca sp. | reverse complement strand
AACTACTTAATTTAATTGATAAAAATTGTATTTCTATAGGCCATCTCTGGAACCGGCAAACCGGTTGCACGTCGGCGGAGCTCGGACTGATCAAAACTATCGCTGACAGAGTGCCTAGGGAAATGAATTAAGTTTACTCTTTTTCGGTCATGAGTTTCGTTAGCTCCTATCCTGCAACCTAGTTGTTATACGTAATAAAAATATCTTTATCTTGTTTTATAATATAATGTAAAACAGGTATTAGCCGCCCCAAGCCAAAGGGGGCATATCTTTGTAGGAGTTGTCCATGGATTACCAAGATTCTTTACAGAAATGCCAACGGCTTACTAACGCCTTGAAAAAAATTCAGAAAAATAGTCAGCAGCCTCCTGATGTTGACTTTCTGAAGCTGTTGCGTCAAGGGCTGACGGCGGCCCAAGCGCTGCAAGAGGAGAATATTGCGGCGCACTTGGCGGCCGAGATCGAGGCCCTGGAGAGACGTCTGACCGAGTTGATGGAACAGCGCCGGGAAGCGCTCCTGACGGCAGCCCGGGAAGCAGGTTGGCCCCACAAAAGATTCGAGCGCTTTGACCGCATCAGCCCTTTTGAGGTAGAGTATCAAAATAAAAAAGTTCGCCTGAAATTAGGCAGTGAAATTTACGCAGATGTGGAAGAATTAGATGGCACAGGGCTCTTCCACCGGATTCAGAAGGCTGCCAGCGAATTGGCAGAAGAATCGTTCCAGAGAGAGGAATTTTTTCGGCAGCTCCGGGGTGCTTACTCTTTAGCCCGTCAGACCTCGCCGCAATCAAATGAATGGGTCCATATCCGGCAGGTATACCCGATAATGGTACTGCTGCGTCAGACCTTAAATCCGGAGTTTATGAGACAACCGGATGGGAGGCATTTCCGATATTTTTCTTCTGCTCAATTCGTTTACGATTTGAGCCGGTTCGGCCAAGAGGGTTGGTCCTGCCATGGCTATAGGTTAGAAACGAGAACTCCTTCCATGCGGGAAACAGGACAGGCCATGATCTTGCCCAATTTAACCTCAGTGGAGCAAAGCGGTCCCCAGATTGCTCATCTTCGCATTGTCAAACAGGAAATCCCGTGAGTGCTCATGATATCTTGGCCCGACTGGCGTCTACCGGTACACCACCCGCTGGCCCTCACGCCTGGCGTCTGGCGGTAGGCTTGGATGACACGATAAAGCGGCTGGAAAGCGAGACAATACCCTTTCTCAGCGCTGGTGGCGCCGAGATTCGGTTTATCTATGCACCTTACGGACGGGGCAAGACTCATCTGCTGTTGACCTTGCAGGAGGCGGCCCGCCGCCACGGACTGATTACAGCTTATATCGACTGCCAGGCTGAAAACGTCCCCTTTGCCTCTCTGGAGCAGACGTATCGTCAGCTCGCTTTGAATTTACAGCTGCCTCATTCCCTTCCCAATACCTCCCAGCGACGGGGTGTAGCTACGCTCATAGCCGGCGTCATCGAGCAATCTGCTGGCGATCAGAACAGCTTGCAAAATCGTATGCAGCAGTTGCGCCACGCCAGCCATTTGGCCACCGACTTCCGCAATACCGTACTGGCCTATGGCCGCAGTCTCATTGACGATAAGTTTTATGATCTGCGGCAGGAATTGCGAAGCCTCCTCTGCCATGATGTCACCACGCGTATCAGTATATCCAGCCTTTATCGCCGTTATGGTTGGTTACCCCGGCCCTTGGGAAAAGTGACCAAAAGGATAGCCCCTCTCTGGCTCCGCTCCCTTTTGTCTCTCCCCCTGACTCTGGGCTATCCGGGCTGCTGCATCTTCTTTGATGAAACCGAAAAAACCTTAACCAAATTGTACCGACGTGAGCGACAACTTTATTGGGCCAATCTGCGTAATCTCGTAGACCACTTGGCCTTGGGCTCCATCCGGGGCTGTGCCCTCATCTTGGCGGTTGTGGAAGAGTTTTTGGAAGAAGCCAGAAGAGACCTGGATGCTTTGAGCCAACGGTTAGAGCGGCCACGTTTGCCAGGAGAGCAGAAGTTGGCCAACCCCCGGGCTCTGTGGGTGGATATTGAAGAATTAACCAGACCTGGAACTGAGAATCCCGAGTTCTATTTACTTTTGGCTGAGAAGTTGCTGGATTTGGGACAAGAAGCAGGTTTGCAACCTGGTCAGGTCAGTTCTTTGAGAAGCAAGCTCGAACCCTTAGCCCGGCAAACCGCCGCCTCTATCAGCTCAGGAGCTGTTCGGGATTTTGTCAAGCAGGCCGCCAGCCAAATCGTTATGGCCCTGCAAACCTAAAGTTGTAGGAGAGGATAATGAGCAATCAGCAGATAGCCATGGATCTTTGGGCTAAATTGGGCAGTGAGGGCAAGGCCCCCAACGAGCTTAATTATGCTGCCAAGGTTTTACCATTGTATAGCGTGGCTTTGGAACCGTGGCTTACCCGGCTGCAGACAACCTACCTGCAGAACCTGGCCCAGAGAGGAGCCCATTTCAAGTTAGTGATCGCGCCCTATGGCGGAGGGAAAACTCATTTCCTCATGGCCGTTGGGGCGCTGGCTTTAAGTGAAGGTTTTGCCACTTCTTATATCGGTTGTTCGGCGGGAGTAAACTTGGCCAATTCCTTTGATGTCTATAAGGCCTTTATAAAAAATCTGCATCTCCCGGGGAACAACATACCGGGGGCCCTGGCCTTGCTCAGACACTGCTTAAGCTATAAACAAGATCAAATTCAAGCCCTTCAGGTCCCTGACCCCGAGGCCGCCTTTGATCTGTGGCTGCAAGAAATAGCCCAGGAAGAATATCCCGAACCGGCCTTCGGCCGGGTGCTGGCCGCCGCTTTACGCCACCAATGGCAGCCTGATTATGCCCCGGCAGGTGATGCCGCCCTCCGCTGGCTCAGAGGGGAAATTGATACCCTGACCAGAGGGGAACGGGAAGCCCTCCGCTTGGCCAGAGTTCCCCAAAGAGCTCAGAGTGAACTGGGAAAAAACTTATTATTTTCCCTGATTACCTTTCTGAAGGAAGTTGGTCTCAAAGGGGTCGTGGTGCTTTTTGACGAAGTGGAAACACTCTTCAATGCCAGAGGTCAAGCTTTGCAGCGAGTCTTAGCGGCCATGCGGGTGTTGTTGGATCAGGCCAGCGGCTATATCGAAAATGCCCCACTTTTTGGACTTTTTGCTGCTGTCCCGGATGTCGTGGAACATTTAGCGAGATATCCGGCTTTGGCGCAGAGATTGGCCGTCCTCGGCGCCGCATTTGAAGAAGGGAACGACTTTGCCCCTCAGCTCCACCTGGAAAAGATTGAGGCACCCCTGCCCCTTTTAACCGAGTTGGGGAAAAAATTGCTGGCCTTGGGGGAAGAGGCCCGTTCCCATCAGTTTAATACTGCTCTCCAGGAGCAGAATATCAGAAATTTAGCCAAGGTCGCCACCGATTCTAGCCTGGAGATTGACGCCCGGCGCCTTTTTATCAAGTCCTGCGTCAACCTCCTGGATATCCAGATACATCAAGGAGAGCGAGCCCTTTCTCTGGAGGAGCTGCGGGATCGCTACCGGGGTTACTGGGATGAGCTCAAACGCCGGGAACAGGAACAAGAGGAGTTTGAGCCATGAAAATCGGTGACGAAGTCTATCACCCGCAATATGGCAAGGGCACGATCAAATTAATCTATCAAACCCCGTCGGGCTTTAAGATTAAGGTTGACTTTGGCTATGCGAAACCCACTCTACCCGCCTCAGAGGTGCAATATACGACTAGTGCCTCGCCCACCACTACCGTGGACCTGCCTTCGCCAGAGCCTCCAACACCTCCAGCAAAGATCGATAGCCTGGACCCAGCCACGTTTTTGGCCCGCCAAGGCATTCAGGCCCTTAAACTGGGACAGATTCGGGAAGACCAGGTAGAGAGTCTGAGCGTCGGTATGGAACAGCTCCAGCAAGACTTTACGCCAGCCCTGAGGCGGGCTGCCTCGGGTCGCCCCACGTTTTTGTTGATTTCGGGTCCTTGGGGCAGTGGTAAAAGTCATGCCCTCACATTGCTGGAGACCTTGGCCCGCCAACAGGGGTTCGCTACCTCAGCAGCGATCATGGATGGCTATAATCTCTCGCTGGCGCGCCCTTTGGAATTACTGCAAGAGGTCTTGGGCAACTTGATTGTGCCGCAGCAGGAGGACATGGACGGAGTCCTGGCCTGGCTGCGGGAGGCCATAAGAAGGAACGCGCTGCCCCAGTTAAAGAATAAAGCGCCTCTCCTTGCACATGCTTTAGAGAGCCTGCCTATTGGGGCCTTGGATGATCCAGAGGTAAGCCAAGTTTTCATGGATTACCTCTCTCTGGACATGACAGCATCGCAGGCCAAGGATCGTCTGAGTCGGCTAAAAGTCTGGGTCAATCGCCTCCCCACCCTGAGAGCGTTCCGCTTGGCCGAACGTGCTGGCGCCTTTACGACACTTTTGGAAAACTGGGCTCATTTTGCCAACATCATGGGGGCGCAGGGTCTTTTGATAATCTTTGATGAGCTGGATGTGGAATATGCTTACTCTTCCTATAATACTCAATATTGTCAACAACTTCGGGACCGACGAGATGAGTTATTAAATGCGGTTCATAAGATACACAATGCACCCCTGCTCTTTGCCTTTGCCGCGGTACCAGATTTGAGCATCGGGCAGGGCTCGATCCAAAATGATGCCATC
>CALGOE010000051.1 GCA_937958145.1 uncultured Desulfobacca sp. | reverse complement strand
GGGGCCCCGACGATAACCTTTTTGGCCCCAGCCATGAGATGCCCTTCGTTGGAAGCCTTGTCCCGGAAGACCCCGGTGGACTCGAGGACGATGTCCACCTGCATATCTCTCCAGGGCAATTTCCGGGGGTCGTCCAGACGGGTAATGTGCACCTCCTGGCCGTTGATGACCAGACTGTCAGTCTTGGCTTCCACCGTTCCGGGGAAGGTCCCGTGAATGGAATCATATTTGAACAAAAGAGCACTGGAACCGATGTCGCCCCGACTATTGATGGCCACCAGCTCCACTTCCTGTTGACCGGAAAAAATGACGCGGGCCAGACAGCGGCCGATGCGGCCGAAGCCGTTGATAGCAACCCGTACAGGCATACGGTTTATCTCCTTTCCTCAAGCTTATGGTCAGCTTGAGCCGGTTCGACGGCACCAAGGCGCCGATCAATCTTATGTTAAAATACGGCGGCGCTGGCGTCAATCTTTTTTGGCCGTGCCCATTTTATTAAGCATCAATGATCAATCAGAAAATTTGCTTTGTCGTTCTTGCCTGGCCTGCTTCTTGCGGTTGTCACGGCCGGAGTGCTTGGCCGGGCGCCCTGATGCTGGCAAGACCTTCTGTCCGTCAAACCGGATTCATTTTTGGCATATCAATTGCAATTTTACGGGCGATGGGAAGCGACGGGCACGTTCCTGCACCCAACCACGCCCATGTTGACCTCTTGACTGGGTCGGGTCAATCTTCCGGCGGTGGGTCGGCAACCAGCCTCCCTCCCTAAAATCTGCTCACAGCAGGAGGACCGGCGTCAGGCTGCGGCAGTAGCCGCAGGAACATTGCAAAAGCCTGGCACACCTGTTCCAGCCCCTGGCGTCAGGTCGGCTTTTCATCCTTCTTCAACTGGGCGGCACGCGACCCTGAGACTGGGCAGCGGTCGGGGGAAGGGACTTTGTCTGTCTAAAATGACAAAAATGTATAAATATAGGGTTTTTTATAACAAATATGTAGAAAATTGGCCGAGACGAGAAATTAAAGGAATTAAATTCAGGAGATACTGATTTCCAGGAGAACAAGAAAGGGCTCCCGAGGATAGGGGCCAGATGCGGGATTTTTCCCTATCAATAAAATAATCTAATATTAACAATAAGATAATTAATTTCAGGTCAAGGGCCCGGGACAGCGGCATTGAGCTGTTGGCGACCCCTAGATGACAAAAGTGTTATTTAGCCCTGCCTAGCCTGGATATCCCGGCCGTTCGTGGCCAGTTTATAACTCTCAAGGAGGAACACCATGGTATTAAGTAATCCCAACCGCAGTCCTGCCACCTTAACCAAAACCCGGGTGAAGCCGGCGCCCATTTCGGGCATTTGCGTCACCTGTCTGGACGGCTGTCCGGGGCCGTGTGAGATCGGCCGCTCTGCGGTCCGGGGCCGGGAGCTGTTGTATCCCATGCCTTTCGGTCAGGTTACCGCTGGGGCCGATAAAGAGTATCCCTGCGATTTTTCGCATTTCAATATCCAGGGCACCTGCGTCGGCGCCATTGGTATGGAGGCTGATCCGGATAAGGCCATCTTCCCGGCCGTGGATGTCAGCGCCCAGATCGGCGTTGACCATAAGGTGACCCTCAGCTTCCCCTGTTTCACCGGCGCCCTGGGTTCCACTGATATCGCCCGCATTCATTGGGAGGCCATGGCCATCGGCGCCGCCATCAGCGGCATCATTATTGTCTGTGGCGAGAATGTCTGTGGCATGGACCCCCAGGCCGAAATCAAGAAAGGCAAGGTTGTCCGCTCCCCCGAAATGGAACGCCGGGTCAATATCTTTAAAGAATGGTATCAGGGCAACGGCCATATCATCGTCCAGGCCAATGTGGAAGACGGCCGGTTGGGCGTCCCGGAATATGTCATTGAGAAGTTGGGGGTCGAGACCTTTGAATTGAAATGGGGGCAGGGGGCCAAGAACATCGGCGGCGAAGTCAAGCTGCCGAACCTGGACCGGGCCAAACAGTTAAAAGAGAGGGGTTATATTGTTCTGCCCAATCCCCTGGATCAGGCCACGGTGGAGCAGTATCAGGTCAAAGGCATTCGGGAATTTGAGCGCCACTCCCGTCTGGGCATGGTAACGGAAGAAGATTTTTACAAGACGGTGGAACACCTGCGCAAAGTCGGGGCCAAGCGGGTTACCCTGAAGACCGGTGCCTACCGGCCGGCCGACTTGGCCCGGGCCTTAAAGTTCTGTTCCCAGGCCAAGATCGACCTCCTGACCATCGACGGCGCCGGCGGCGGCACCGGCATGAGCCCCTGGCGTATGATGAACGAATGGGGTATTCCCACTGTTCACCTGGAATGCCTGCTCTATGAATATGCTTCGTTCCTGGATCGCCGCGGTGAGTTCGTCCCTGACATCGCCATTGCCGGCGGCCTGTCTTTGGAAGATCATGTCTTTAAGGCCATCGCCCTGGCCGCCCCCTATGTCAAGTTGGTCTGTATGGGCCGCTCCATTATGACCGCGGCCATGGTCGGGACCACCGAAGGCAAAAAACTGGCGGAAAAATGTGCGGCCGAAGCCGGGTCCAGCCTGGAAGAGGCCATTTTGGAGACCTTTGTGGAAGCCAACAATCTGCGCCGGCAATACGGCAAGGATTTCTCCCGCATTCCCACCGGTGCCATCGGCATGTACAGCTACATCAGCCGCATGACCCAGGGCCTGCAGCAGTTCATGGCCGGGGCCCGCAAATTCGCCCTGAAGTATATCAGCCGCGACGACCTGGTCGCCCTCACGGAAGAGGCCGCCATGGTCTCCGGCATCCCCTATGTCATGGATGCGGATGCCGACGAAGTAGAGAGAATCCTGGGCTACCGGCGGTAAAACCGGCTGGCAAGGGTTCAAGCCGAGGGGGAGGGTGCAATTCCTCCCCCTTGCCGCCACTGATTATCTGATCCTTTATCCTCTCTCGCCGGACAAAGAGCTGACCGGTTTTTTCTTCCTGGTTTTTTTCTCCTGTTGGTAGGCCAGGGCATTTTTTTTGCTCCAGCGCCGCAACCAGACATAAATCCTCTCTTTGTAGAGCAACAACAGGAGACCGACCACCAGGAGGATAGCCAGCATGATGATGAATCTGACGTAGTTGCCGGTATAAATGGCGGCGCCCTGCAGGGTCAACATGAAAGTGCCGGGAATGCGGCCGATGGTGGCGATCAGGATAAACACCCGAAAGGGCATTTTGCTCAGGCCCAGGATGAAACTCAAGTAATCCTTGGGGAAGCCGGGAATCAAGAACAGGAGAAAGGCAATCAGGGTCCCCTGGCGCTCGATGATAAAATCAAACTTTTCCAAGGTCTCCTTGGCCACGATTTTTTCCACGAAGTGAATTTCCAGCCAGCGGCCCAGGAGGAAGGCCAGGGTGGAGCCGATGGCCAGACCTAAGGAGGATAAAAGAAACCCCTTGGTGATGCCGAATAGATATCCTCCCAGAAAGCCGGTGGCCTCGCCGGGAATGGGCGCGACGACGACCTGGAGGGCCTGGATGGCCACAAAGACCAGGGGCGCGGCGGAGCCGAAGGAGAGGATCCAGGTCCGGACCTTCTCTTTGCTGGACAGAAACTTTGACCAATCCTCAATCCAGGGACTGAGGTAGCTCCAGAAAAAGGCCAGCAGCAGGCCGGAGGCGAGCACAAAAACCACGACGGCTGCCAGGATCCTGAGCCAGGTGCCGTTTCTGGGGGGATTTTGTTTCGGGGGTGGGACCACGGTGCGGACCTCTTTCAGGTGCCTTAAGATGCAGGCAAATCCGGCGGCCAGAGGCGCCCTTGGAACGTCTGCCGACGGAGAAAAGTTTCTTTAATCTGTCGCAGGACCGCAGCTTTGTCAAGACACCAGGTGGGCGCCAGAAGTTCCTGGGGGTGTGGATCGCCGGTGAGGCGATGAATGACAAAATGTGGTGGCAGCACTTCAAGAAAAGCCACCAGAATATCCACATACTCATCCTGGCGCAATGGCTGAAAAGCCCCGCACTTGTATAAATCGGCCAGAGGAGTGCCCTGGATAACATACAGAAGATGAATTTTGACGCCGGCCAGGGGCAAGGCGGCCAGAAACCGGGCCGTCGCCACCATATCGGCCCCATTTTCCTGGGGCAGACCCAAAATGACGTGGGCCAACACTTCCAGGCCCTGGGCTGCAGCCTGCCGCACGGCATCGGCAAAACAGGCGGCGTCATGCCCCCGATTGATCATTTGTAAGGTGCGATCATGGGCCGATTGCAATCCGAGCTCCAGCCAGACCAAGTGGGTCCGGTTGTAGGAGGCCAAGAGCTCGATGATTGCCGGCGACAGGCAATCGGGGCGCGTGCCGATGCTCAGACCCACTACCTGGGGATGGGCCAGAACCTGGTCGTAGAGTTGGCGCAGTTTGGGCAGCGGCGCATAGGTATTGGAAAAACTTTGAAAATAGGCGATAAATTTTTGGGCCTGGTATCGGGCCGACAATTTGGCGATGCCGGCGGCCAATTGTTGGGACAGGCTTTGGCCCCGGGCCGCGGCCCCGGTGCCGGAACCCCG
The DNA here is from genome assembly GCA_937958145.1 of uncultured Desulfobacca sp. Classification (GTDB taxonomy): domain Bacteria; phylum Desulfobacterota; class Desulfobaccia; order Desulfobaccales; family Desulfobaccaceae; genus Desulfobacca. The sequence continues at coordinate 2,584 of CALGOE010000051.1, read as the reverse complement.
GGCATTACAATAGATACAGCCGCCCCGGCCGACCCGGCCGTCCCGGTTGGGGCAGGTCAGGCCGGCGTCCAAGGTGACCTTTTGCACCCTCGCGCCGAATCGGCTTTGCAGGTGGTCTTTGAGGCGATAATAGGGGAGGGTAGGGGTGAGGGTCGGTCTCATCCGGGCATATCTCCCCAAAGATGCTGCAAAAGGCAGACTGCGGCCACCGCGGCAGTCTCCACCCGCAATCGCCGGGGGCCCAAACCCAGGAGCTGAAATCCTGCGGCTGTGGCCAAGGCCACCTCCTTTTCTGTGAACCCCCCCTCGGGCCCGATGAGCAGGCGCACCTTGTGCGGGCGGGGTTCGAGCACTAACTTCCTCGGCATTGTTTGCCGACGCAGGTCTTCCCAACATAATACCTTGAGCGGTTCATTGCCAGTCAGGGCCTGGGCAAAGGCCACCGGCGCGGCGATGTCCGGCAGGAAGGAACGTTCAGAGGATTTCAGGGCTCCCTGGGCCAGCCGGCGCCAACGCGCCAGTTTGCCGGGGTGCCAGGTCTCCGGTCTGGCCAGCGACCGCTCGGCGTAAAAAGGGACCAGGCGCCAAACCCCCATCTCGGTCATCTGGCGGATGATCAGATCAAAGGTGTCGGCGCGGACCAAGGCGATGCCGAGGGTAATCTGCAGCGGTGATTCTCCGGTGGCCGGCATTGCCGCCAGCAGGCGCAAACGGGCCGTGGCGGCGGCAAGCTGGCAGATTTCGGCTTGAAAGACCTGTCCGCAGCCATCGGCCACTTCCACCCGATCTCCCACGGCCAGGCGCAGAACCCGGCTGAGATGGTGGGTTTCCTCGGTGGTCAAGAAGACTTCATCACCCTGAAACTGCTCCGGCCCGGCATACACCCGGTGACGGGGGCGCGCCGGCGCCGGCGATGTGACAGACCGGTCTGACGGCATGGCGGCATCAGCGGCGGAGGAGCAGGGCTATCCAGTCGTCTTTCTGATGGGTCTTCCGGGCCGTCAACCCCTGGCGTTGAAAGTGTTGTTGCAACGCCGGCAGATCGCTGCTTAAAAACCCGGAAACAATGAGATGACCGCCCGGCAGCAGGCGCGCCGCCAGAGATTCGGCCATGGCTTTGAGATCCGGCGCGGTCAGATTGGCAAAAATCAGATCAAACTGCTGCCGGATGGCGGCCAGCGGTATGTCGTCAGCCCGGACCCGGTCGTGCAATTGATTCAGGCTGATGTTCTGGCGCACGGCCGCCAGGGCCTCCGGGTCGACATCGATGGCCAGCACCGTTGCCCCCAACCGGGCCGCGGCCAATCCCAGGATACCTGTCCCGGTGCCCACGTCCAATACCAGCGGGTTGGCCTCGGGAAGCCACTCCTGGGCCGTTTCCTCCAACGCCTGCAGACAGAGCCAGGTGCTGGGATGCCGACCGGTCCCAAAGGCCATGCCCGGATGAATGGTCACAACCACCTCATCGCCCACGGGGGTATAATCTTCCCAGGGGGGCTTCACCACGAAACGATTGGTGAGGCGGCTGGCCTTAAAATGCACCTGCCAGGCCTTTTCCCAATCTTCCTCGAGAATCACGCGCTGCTGCAGTTCCCCGAGGCGATAGCCCAGAGCCACCAGATTATCGAGGTATTGCATTAATTCCCGACGGTGTGCGAGCGTGAGGTCGGCCGCCGGCACATAGGCACGGATTGCCGCCACCGGGGGCGAGCTCGTGTTGTCTTCTTCTTCCAGGACCACGCCCCGGCCGCTCCAGGCCGTCAAAAAAATGCCGGCTTCCTCCTGGAGGGAGGCCGGTAAGGTCAGCCGTATCTCCAGCCACTCCCGTTTATTCATAGCCTACCTTCTTATCGTTACCAGAACGTGAGAGATAAAATATTTTCTGATAAAATTCGAGTCCGGCCGCCCCAGTCAGGCCGGGCGGCCGAGGGTAGCAGTTGGTCAACGCCCATGGCCCCGACACGTTCTGCTTGTCTCTTTTTTGTTTCATATACATTTTTTGCACCGATCGCAATGCCGGGACCGAAGCGCGGCCAAAAGCCCATGTTGGGGGCTGAGGCCAAGCCCTCTGGCCCCAGCCCCTGAAGGCAGGTTTTCAACAACCTGTTAGAGACGCCAGGCAACTTTTTGAGAAGTTCGTCAAGGCCAGGAGGCTACGGTTTTTTCCCTCGTTTCCCGGTGGGCGCCGGCCCTGCTGGGGCCGGTGAGGCCAGGGTCTTTTCCCACGACTCGGTGGTGGCCTGGATGTAGCTTTGGGAAAAGCCGACAAATTCGCCCCTGAGGACCACGGCCTGGCGCAGGGTGCTTTCCACCCGATCAACCTTTGGATTTTTCAGGATAAAGGCGGTATTACGGCGCAGGAGTGATTCCGGTGCGGCAGATTTATAATAAATATTGGGGAAATTATTGACAATGACCACCATGCCGCTCTGATCCAGAACCATGGCCGGGTTAAACTCCGCCACCTCCGGTTGCACTTTGGTCATGAGTTCGCCTCTGACCAGGAGGCTTTTGCCCCCCTGACGCAATCCGGCCAGTTTGGTCTCTATCTCGGATAAGAGGCGTTCTTTCTGCACCTGCTTCA
>CALGOE010000050.1 GCA_937958145.1 uncultured Desulfobacca sp. | reverse complement strand
CAAGGGTTTTGCTCCCAACGTTGGCCAGGGAAAAGGATTTATCAACACCCCCTCATACTCCGCCGGACCAGTCAGCCAGGAACGGCTGCAGCGCCTGTTTGACCCGATTGATGAGTTCTTCAAATGTATCGGAGCGGTATTCGTCATACAGACCGCAGCCGGCATCGGCCAGTTTATCAAAGACATGGGCATTATCAATGTAATCCATGAGTTCTTTCGTGCTCTGGACCAGGTTCTTGAGGGTCTCGTCCATCTCTTGACCTCGCACTGATGTCGTTGCCGGGTAAAATATCATCAGGCTTGCAATGGGGCAAGGCTTTCTGTTTTCGTTGCCTCAAGTTTGGCTGGGCCGCAGCCCTGACGGCCAAGAGCCCGGGCCGTCATGAGGGGGGAGCATTTCTCTGCCTGGCACCGGCAAAAAGTCTTGACGGCCAAGGCAAAAAAAGATAGATAAAAGATTGTTATTTAGGCACGTAGCTCAGGGGGAGAGCGCTACCCTGACACGGTAGAGGTCACGAGTTCAAATCTCGTCGTGCCTACCACAGAAATTAAGGGGTTAGCCAACGATGGCCAGCCCCTTTTGGTTTTTTAGATTCCAGGTTTTGCCCACAGTACCCTTCCCTGGGTTTTTCCATGGTTGCTGGTTTGTGATAAAATAGTAGACATACCGTGGGTTCACGCCCCCGTCCCGGTCGGCCTGATCTCAAATTCGAGGCAAGATTCCCATTCTTTGGCCCCAAATGCCAATCATTCGTCATGATAAGGAGAGACTCTTGGCAATGAAGGAATCGCCTGTGTTGCAGGCCATTTATGAGAGGCGCAGCGTCCGGCATTTTTTAGAGACGCCGGTGCCCCGAGATCTGATCATGACTGCCCTGGCAGCAGCCTCTTGGGCCCCTTCCGGGCTCAACAACCAACCCTGGCGTTTCGCCGTCATCTGGGACAAGCCATGGCAAGAAGCCTTGGCCGGCCTGACCCGATATGGCCATATCCTAACCTCGGCTGCCGTCCTCATCGCAGTTTTTCTGGATAAAGAGGCCTCTTACGATTATACCAAAGATTGCCAGGCGATCGGGGCTTGTCTGCAAAATCTCTGGTTGTCCCTCCACGCCCTGGACCTTGGCGCCGTGTGGATCGGGGAAATTCTCAAAAACAAGGAACGCGTCCTCGAGATCCTGAATCTGCCGGATCGGCTGGAACTTATGGCGGTGATGGCCGTAGGCTATCCGGCCCATCGGCATCAGAAGTCTCACCGGCGGCCCCTGGACGAGCTGATCGTAGTGGAAAAATAGACGGACTGGAGGAAACAGAGGAGGCGGCAAGGGAATTCGCCCCCTTTATGGCAGGCGATTCTGCTCGGAAACCTGTTTCTGATCTGCTTTCCAAAAGAGCGGATCAGGATCGAAGCCCGGTGGATGTTTCAGCCAGGGATAACCTCGGGAAGCCATTTCATAGCCAAGGTCAAACAGGGCATTCATGTAGGCGCGCTGAAAGGGCTCCCGGGGACGGCTTGGCGCCCGGTCTGAGGGAATCGCCGCCAGGTTATAATCGATCTTATCCCTTTGGGCAAAGACGTAGAGGCGGTACAGGTCCCCGATGCCCTGGGTTTTGATCAAAGTGGCAATGGCCCGGCTGCCGATGGCGGCTAACCTTGGTCTGACCTCCTCCCATTCCGGCTTGATTTGGGAATTGCGGATGATGTAGAGAACGCGCGACCGCCGCCGCAAGACCGGATCGGCGTCATATATTGTGGCCAAGGGTTTCAGGGCATTTTCATAAAGCACGACCTGGGCGGTAGTGCCGCCATCCACATGCATTTCCTCATACCATCGGCCCGCGGCCTCCACCTGAATATATTGGGGCGGAAAGGCCCCGGGGATGGACGCAGAAGCCAACATAATCTTGCGGAACAGTTTGGCCGCCTCCGGATGGCCGCTGGCGGCCAAGGCACCCATGTCCCAGAGCACCAAACGCTGGGCGTCCAGTTGGGTGGTGCCGATGATCAAACGCCGTCCCTGCCGGTGCTCGGCGGCAATTGCGGCTAACAGGGCGGCATCGACGTATTGATCCAATTTGCCGGCCAAGGGCCTGGTATCGGCGGCAGCATCTTGCCACAGGACGGTGAAGAGACTTCTCAGACGGAAGATGTCCCGACTGCTGATGCCGGTATATAAGCGCCGGAGAATGTCGTCATAACTCGAACCCAGGAAGGCAAAGGGAGCGATCAGGGCCCCGGTGCTGATACCGGTCACCAGCTTGAACTTGGGCCGGTCGCCGTAGGCGGTCCAACCGCAGAGCACGCCGGCGCCAAAGGCGCCATCATCGCCGCCACCGGAGAGAGCCAGAAAATGAGCCGGCGTTTTCAGGAACTCCCGGCCGAACGCAGCCTCTTCCTGACGAATGGATTCCAGGGCGTAGTCAGTAAACACTTTACTGACCTCATCACCCCAGGCCCGCACTCCAGGAATGCCAGGCATTTCGACCTTGCTCTCCATATCCGAGGGCAGCGGCTTCCGGGGCCTGAGCGTGGCACACCCCTGCACCAGAACCAGGATCAGGGCCCAACACAAAAAAGTGATGGGGCTTGGGCGCCGCCGGCCTTGCTGAGCTGACATGGTTCGCCTTCCGTGCCTCTGGCCCCGCTTGGGACCGTAAAGAAGGATGTGGAAAAATTGTTTGTGGTCAGGCCCTCACGTCGGAATAAAAGAGGGAAGGCCTGGGGCCCTCCCTTTTTTGAACCGAGTAGAGAGTATGTTAGATTTCCAACCAGGAGTTGGAGAACAGGGTCTGGCCCATGATGCAGCGGACGGTCTTGACATAATTCTTGCCGTCCTGGTCCAGTTTGTCCATATCCACCGGTTCCCCATCCATGGCCTTGTAGATGGCTTCCACCAGGTCGGGACGTTTCCCCGAGGTAATGTCCGCCAGCTTGTCATCAAAGGCATCGACAATGGCGGAATACATGCCGTAGCGCTGCAGCATGACGGCATAGGTGCAGTTAATGACGGTGCGCAGATGATCCGGCACGCCGTTGCTGGAGTTGGACAGACCGCAGGTGGATTTGGCCCCTGGAGCCATATCCTGGAGCATCTTCATGTATTCCAGCACGGAGACCAATTGTTGCTGCTGGATGTTTAAGGGCGCAATAATCGGGTCGAACCAGATATCTTCGTTGGGAATGTCGTATTCTGCCGCCTTGGCCAGAATTTCGGCGGTTAACATGCCCCGCTCGTGCTCATCCCGGGGCATGCCTTCCGGCCCCCAGAGCAGGCCGATCATGTAGGCATCGTATTTGCGGACCAGGGGCATCATGCCGTCCATCCGTTCGGGCCGGGCCATGATGGAGTTGATGAGGGCTTTCCCTTTATGGACTTTCAGGCCGGCTTCCATGGCAGCGATGTTGGAGGTGTCCAGGGCGAGAGGCACATCGGTGACTTCCTGGACCGTCTTGACCACCCATTCCATGAGTTCTTCCCCGCCTTTGCGGGCCGGACCGATGTTCAGGTCGATGTAATCGACGCCTTTTTCGGTTTCAGCGATGGCCAATTCCTGCAGGGGTTTCTTGTCCCGATTTTTCATGGCCTCGCCATATTTTTTGGTTACGACGTTGAGGTTTTCGCCAATGCGGATCAGACGCTGGCTCATATCGCCTCCCCTTTCTTTGGGAACAGAGTTATGGGGGCCGGCCTTCCGGCCCCTCTTCAGTGATGTTGTCTTCCTGTGACCTGCAAGTCTTTACAGGTTTTTCAGGAAGGCCGGGATATGGGCTGCTTCCCGCGGGCCGATGAGGATCTTCCAATCAGGCAGTTCCTCTTCCAAGTCGCCACTGATAGCGGCAGCATAGCCGGGAATAATCAGAGTGCGGGTCTTGGCTTTGTCGGTGATACCGCACTTCTTGACGAACATGGCCACATCATCACCGGCGAACTTACCCGCGGCCCAGGCAGTCATAACCGACAGACCTTCAGTGTCTTTAATGAGCAGCCAGGTGGGCACTTTGCTGCCTTCGATTTCGCCGGAGACGATGAAGTAGGTCAGAGCGAAGTTGGTGGTAATGGCAATGGGCGAATTTTCGTCCGGGTTGTTGAGCGGGTAGATACCCGGGGTGACAATCATGGGCCGCTGCGGGTCGGTGTAGATATTCAGGCGCTGCAGCAGGAGCGGGAAGACATACGTGGGATCCAGATCTTTCAGGACCACGATGCCGCCGTATTTGGCGATGCAGATGGAGGCATAGAGGGCCTCTTTGGCCGGATCGTCGGTCATCTCGCAGGGCAGATTGATCGTCGGGAAACCGAAAGGTTTGAACTGCTTCAGCAAGGCTGCCCGCCGGATGGCGATATTGGAATGGAGCGCATCCTTCACCGTGCGGGCGCCGCAGTCCAGAATAATATCTTTCAGGCCCATGCCCGTGAGTTTGGTGGTGAGATCAGCCAGGGCATCATAGCCGTCAGCCTTGGCCACCACCGCCAGCCCCATTTCTTTGGCCAAGGCGCCGACCGCATCGGCGTTGGCAGCAGTGGCGGCATAAAGGACCGGTTTCCGGTCTTTGGCCGCCTCAGCCCCCGCTTTCAGAACGTCAACCTTGTCGCTCATGAGCATGAGGGCGGCATCACTTTTGTCTACCACCGCTTTAGCAATGGCAGCAAACCGGGCAGCGTCGCCATTAACATCCTTCACCACCAACATCTGGGGCCGCAGGTTGAGGCCGACCCGTTCAAACTGCAGTTTGGCAAAATTGGTCAGCTTGGCATCAACATCGGCGTCGCTCAGATCACTGGTCAAAGTTCCGGCCAGAATGGTGGGGTTATAGAAAGTTTTTTCGTGCCGGAAGAAGACGGTTTCACCGCCAGTGACCACTTCGCCGCCTTTCATGGCAATCTTGACGGGTCGGATCGGCGGGGCCGAGGCGGCGGCAAGTTTTTCCTGGGCCTCCTCGGACACGTAAGGACAGGCGGTTAATTCTGCTTTACCGGAGGCCAGCGCCATGGCAAAGGCCAAACAGGTGGGAAAACCGCATTCCTTACAATTTGTTTTTGGTAATAATTTAAAAATTTCAATTCCGGTTAATGCCATTGCTTTCTCTCCTTATCCTTGGCTTATACAGAAATTCTAATTGCAATCAGCTGAATGTGTAAGTTGCATCTGTAGGAAAACAAAAAAACCGTCCTGATTGCCCTAAGATGATGAGCTGCCAATCACAGGAGATAAGCAGCCGCCAGAGGATGGGTGCCGCCCGGGCTGTGGCGCCAGCCCGGGCCAGGCACTCGTTGCTTTTCTTAGTTCAGATTACAGGATCGATTCCATGCTCAGGGCCGGATGGCCTTTTTCCTGCAGGAAAGGATAGATTTCGTCTTCGGTGACGCCCACGGTTTCGTCGGCGATCATGTCAATGAGGTTGGGATAACCCAGTTCCTCACCCCGTTTGATCAACCGTTCCCGGAGCTCTTCCTTCAGGCTCTTGGGCATCCATACCAGCCGCAGGAGGCCGCCGTCACCCACCAGATATTTCCGCTGACAGATGTTGTACTTGCTGTGGCCCACAAAGCCAGGGCTCTGCAGACCGCCGCCGGCAGTACCGGCCAGGGTGGTGAACTTCATGCCGCAGGGGGTCTCACCGGTGTAATCCCGGTGCACGGTCATGATGCCGTTGCACATGGGCAGAATGGCGGCGATACATTCGCAGCAGCCGCAGGTGGTCATGGGATCCACCAACAGGCTGTAGAAGCTCACCGAATTGATGGCTTGGCGGGAAGCCTTCGCCACGAATTCATTGACGCCGACAAAGATGCCATATTTTTCGTCAATGCATTCGCCTTTTTGCACCGGCTGGTTGGGGCCGGTGGGGTTGATTTCATAGGAGGCCTTGCAGTCCATCCAGTTGTAGGCGCCGCACAGACCGGTCCGTTCCGGGCTGACCACGCAGACGTGGGTCGGAGCAAAGGACTGGCACAGGGTGCAGGAGTAGAAGGTTTCGGTGGTCTCGTCGGTCATACCTTCGATCCGGGCATCCCGCTCCGCATAGACCTTGCGGGCCTGCTCGGCGATCTCCTCCACCTTCTCTTTTTCGGTGAACAGCTTGACCTGGACTTTATCGAAGATGGCCCCAAAGTCCTGATGGAATTTGGCGTGGAGCAGTTTGCCGATGTGCTCCAGGCGGAAGCCTTTCTCGAAGGCGGCTTTACTGATGCGGTACCAGGCGATGTCCCGCTGCCCCATGTGCATGACGCCCTGGACGTAGTTCACCAGGTGGTGGATCTGCCGTTCCAGGATGGGCTCGAAATCAGCCTGGAAGTTCCGGCCGGCCACTTCCACGACCACGGCCAGGGGCAGGGCGCCGCCCGGTTTGGCCACGGAATCAATGTCGGGACCGATGACTTCCACCTTGCCGTCTTCCACTTCATCCATGCGCTTGCTGGTGACCCATTCCACCGCCAGGGTCTTGCCGCCACCGCACTGGGAGTGCAGATCATCTTTCCGGACCCGCTCACCCTCGAAGGCCGGACCGAAGGACACCGGGATGGGCACCTCGGTGATGACCACTTTCAGACCGCGGACTTCGATGGATTTGGCGCCGATGTCCTTCATGGGGACGTTGCTGACCACGTGCTCATACGTACAGATACCGGTGGGCAGCACCTGGGGGATATCCTGGTTGGTGATGGTGGGGAAGCCCCAGTTGATGGCGCCGGCCGCATTGGCATACCATTCATCGGGAATGGTGGACAGCGGGTTGACAAAGGCAAACACCCGGTCTTTATTATAAATCAGGTTTTTCAGAGCGGCGCCGGGTTTGATACCACCAAAGGCCATGGCGGCCCGGCAGGCAAAGCCCAAAGCAAAGACCGCGGCAGAGATTTCCGGGCCGAAGGGCACCAGACGGGTGGGCCAGCCGATCTGCATACCGCCTTCAATCAACTGCTCGGCAAAAGAGGTCTTGCCTTCAATGTCCCGGGCAGCCATAAAGACGTAGAGGTTTTTGGTCTGATATTCATGGGCCAGGGCACAGGCCTCTTCCACCGACGGGGCGGAACCGACAATGGCCGCAAAACCCGGAGCGGAACCGTCCACGAACTCGACGCCGCGTTTCCGCAAGATGATGTCGTTGGCCGGACCGACCCAGATCTTCTCGGCGCCTTTTTCAATCACATCTTCGCCGTAGAGATAGAAATCGGGCTGTTCCAGGATGCGGATGGCTTCATAGATTTCCTCGGCAAAGAGGGTAGCCAGACCCGCGTCCAGGCCGGGGCCCAAATACGGCAGGTGGTGCTTCTCGGCCGGGATCGGCGGCAGCATCTCCAAACACCGATCCATCACGCCTTTGGCATCTTTCAGGTTTTTTACGGGAATACCCATCAAGGAGTAAATGATGGGCAGGAAATAAGCGGTATCAGGAAAACCGATCTCCTGCTGGGGACCGTATTTAGCGATGGCATCATCCAATTTCTGGGCACAGTTCTTGACGACTTTATGGGCGCCCCGGATAGCTGCCGAGATGATTATCTTAGACACAGGAACTCCTCCTTATTCATAAGGACATTTTAGTGTACTCGCCGGCCCCGGGCATCCATGCCGGGAGCCGGCAGACCGCCATTACTCCGCCGCGGCGGCGGCATCCATCTGGCGCCGCATTTCCATATCGAAGAGCACCCGTTCCCGGGCCTTGTCGATACCCAGGGCGGCACGCTTCTTGTCGATATGGGCGATCATCTTCTTGGCCATTTCCATGGGGTCTTCCACGAAATCCCACTTGCCGCCGTACACCTCTTCAATACCGCTGAAGAGATACTCGGTGAGCAGGTCGGCGCCGGTG
>CALGOE010000049.1 GCA_937958145.1 uncultured Desulfobacca sp. | reverse complement strand
TCAGATCACCGGTTCAGAAGAATATCAGGAAGATGGGAATAGGATTGATTATGTGGAAAGAATTTATCCCCTCCGGCTTGGAAAGTCAACGGATTTTTTTCCTTTCTGCATCCTCCCGGTAAGAAATTCTATACTTTCCATAAAGTTAGTTGCCCATGCCGCCAACCGCCCGGCTCCTGACAAGAACAGGTCCGGCCCGCACCGGCTGAAGGTTGACCCAGGGCCTCCTGGGGAAAGGGAACTCCTCCTTTTGACAAGTTTCTGCTATGCATTGGCAAGAGTAGGCTCGGCGCTGCCCAAAGCCCCCCGGGCCCCCTGCCCCAAAGGCGCATGGGCAACTACCTGCTAGAGGAAATACAGAGCCAATCGTACCAGGAAGCGACGGGCCGGATAAAATTCCGGGCTGCGGCCGGGTTCCAGGGCGTAATAGGCCCGGCGGTTGAGGAGGTTGTCCACCTCCACCGAGATCAGCCCCCGTTTTTTGGCCAATTCTTTCCCCAGGAGCAGGTTGATCTGCGGGAAAAAGCCGTCGGCGCGGTTTGTTAACCTCTGATACACCCAGAAAGTGCCGACCCGTCCCAGCCAACCGTTCTTATGGAGATACGCCAGCCGGACAAACGGGTCCACCTCCCAGTAGGCGCTGACGCTGTCCTGCAGGGCCAGGTCAGGGATGACCCGTTTGACCAAGGTGCCCACCGTCAGCCCCCAGGCCGGGGTCAGGATGTGATTGAGGGTTACGGAGCCTTGATATCTCTGCCAGGTAGAAAAGAGACGATAGGGCAGGTTGTTGGGGTCATTGGCGATATTCGGCGTGGACAGGCGCAGGGCGTCAAACCGGACCACCGTAAAGGTGTGGGCCTGCCATTGGGCTTCCCATGCTGCCCCGCCTTGGCGGACCTCGGAGCCATTGTCACTGTCGATGAGCCAAGGCATACCGGCCAACTGGGAAGAGATCAGCAACGGCTGCAGGAGATAATGGGTATTCAGGTGACGCTGCAGGGCCAGGCGCAGGGTGTGCTGGTCGTTGACTTGGATATTAAGGCCGAAACGGGGGCTCCAGAGGGACACATGGATGGCATCATCAAAGCTGGGGCGGGGGCATTTGGCGTATTCACGGAAAAGGCCCAGCTCCACCAGCACGTTCTGACTCAGGCGCCAATAATCCAGAAGATAAAGAGTATGAGAACGTTCCGGGGGATGGTTGGCGAACGGGAACTCCAGGGAAATCACTCCCGGGATGGTTATGGTGAGCAGTTGCCGATAGGTAAAGCGCGACTCAAAAAGATCCGCCCCGGCGATCAAGGTATGATTGCCCAACACCAGGTGCTGCTGAACCTGGACATTGTCAAACTCCCGGTCGATGGTCAGGGCCGTGTTGAGGTTGGCCACAAAGGGAAAAATGCTGAGGAGGGAGTCCCGGACCAGCCGCAGATCAATGGGTTTGTGGGCATAATAAGCAATCAGGGTGGCCTTGGGGTTAAAACGATGGACGTAGGAAAATTCGGCGGCTTTGTACCTGAGGAAGGTCCGGCGCAAGGGATCAGGGATATAGGCCGGATTATTTAATTCATTGCGATCCCCGGCTTCGGTGTCGCTGTATTGAAAAAAGCCGGTAAACGTGCCCTTGACCGTGGGTTCCCATTTGACGGCCAGCTCGGCGTTGTACCCTAATGAACCGCCGTTCAACTGACGAAAACCCCGGTCATCGGTGCGGTTGCCCAGGACATAAAAAGCCAACCCCGGGAGACCGCCGTAACCCAGGCCGGTGTAGTCCTGGATGGCTTTGCTGCCCTCCCAGGCACCGGCCCCGCCTTGGGCTACCAGCCGCACGTAGGGCCTCTCAAAGAGGGGGGTGTAATCGAAGCCCAGACCTAAATCCGGCGTGTTGATGGTAAAAGGTCTGATCCGAATATTGGTAAAGGTGTTTTGGTTGGCCGGGGAGAGGACCCGAAACAGCAGGGCTTCGGCATTTTGGGCGGCCAGCAGTTGGCCGGACTGCCCGTTGATGGAGGACGTATCGTAGCTGTTCAATAAAAAGAGATGGGCCGAGCTGTTCAGGGGGTCGTAGCCCACCGCCGTCACCGCCTTGCTGGTGGCCCATTCCTGCAGGCCCAATTGATTATAGGAGCGGGCCAGGTTGTAGTTGCGCACCGCCAGGTCCCGGTTCAGGCCCAGGCGGGTGCGGAAGACGGCCCGATTATCGTTGAGGGCCATGGAGCGGTTGATCTCCTGCACGGCCTCGCCGGGGCGGTTGAGATCGGCCAAGGCGATGCCTTTGTAAAGGTGGGGCGTGGGATCATTGGGATCCAGAGTCTTGGCGTAGTCAAAGACATCCAGGGATTTGCCGAAGGCCCGGACCTCATAGAGGGCCTTGCCCAGCTCAGATTGATACAGGGAGACATGGGGCTCCAGGAGCGTTGCCTTCAGCATGGCAGCAAGGCCCGCCTCGGGGCGATTATAGCGGAAATGGCAGAGCCCCAGGCCCAGATGCGGCTCACCCAAACCGGGGCTGGTCTCCAGGGCCCGGGAAAAGAAACCCTGGGCCCCGACGTAATCACGAAAGGCCATGCGCACGAAACCGGCCATGGCCAGGACCTCGCCGTTGGTGGGGGCCAACTCCAGGGCTTTGTCCACGGCGCCGCGGGCCCGGTCCAGATAATCAGACCCCAGCCAGATTCTGGCCAGATACAGATACGGCTCCACAAAGCGGGGATCGCCGTCAAGGGCCGTTTGGAACTGCCGGATAGCGGTGGGCAGATCAAACCAAGCGATGCTGACCAAGCCGGCGGCCATCAGGGCCTGGGGGGAGTTGGGGGCCAGCGCCAGGGTTTCCTGGGCCTGGCCGCGGGCTTCATCTTTGCGATTCTGAATCAGATAGACCTGCGTCAGCAAAGACTGGGGCAGGATGAAATCCGGGGCCCGGTCCACAGCCTGCGCCAGGAGGCGCTGCCCTTCCTGGGGCCGACCCACCAGGATCTGAAAATACCCCCGCATGGTCAGTATAAGGGGCGTTTCCCGGTTGGCGGCGGCGAGTTGCATCGTTGCATGGGCGCCGGCCAGATCGTTGCAGCGATAGCGGGCCAGGGCCAACCCCACCAGGCTGGCATCATTAGCCGGTTGCACCCGGGCCAGCAGATTCCGGGCCTGCTCTGGCCGGTTCTGTTGCAGGCTGAGCCAGCCCAGGAGGGTCAGGGCGGCGGCGTTGGCCTCATCGCGCCCCAGGGCAGCGGCGGCCGTCTCCCGGGCCGCCTCCAAACGCCCCTGATTATAATCCCCGGCAGCCGCCAGGAGGGTGGGGGAAACACCAGGGATCCCCCGCAGATTGAGGGGAATATCCCGGAAGCTGAAGACTCCAGGGAAGTATAACGACCACTGCACGGCATCGGCCGGCCGCAGCACCAGGCGTTTGCTGGGGGGCTGACCGGGCCGGGCTACCCCCTCCTCGCCGGGTGCCAGGACCAGTTGGCCCTGAGGGTTGGCAAACTGCACCTGGCCTTCCACCATGGTCAGAACGCTGAGTCCATCGCGCCCCACCCGCAGATTAAATTCGGTGCCGCGAATAGCTGCAGTTACCGCCGGCGTCTGCAGCTCAAAACGGAATTTCTCATTCTTATTGCGCAGCCACACCTCGCCCTGGGAGACGCCATACAAACTCTCCACGGTTTGGCTGATTGCCGCCGGCACCACCTCCCCGAGGCGCAGGCGCGGCGAGGCCGCCACCTGGCGGATCTCAAAAACCGTGTTTTCATTGAGCTTGATCTGGCTTTCGTCCAAAAACAGAATAGCTGCGCCGGAGGCCGGAGCAGTCGTGATGACATCGCCCCCATTCAGGATCTGATTGACTTGGGCTGGCTGACCTTGGTCAGAGCCCTGCGGCCTGACCTGCACCTGGCCGAAAAGGGAGACGATCTGGCCGGCCGGATTGGCAGCGCTCAGTGGCTGAGGACAGGTCAGAGCCATGAGCAGCGGAAGAACCAAAATAGCCATGGCGGTAGATGATCGCAACATTCTTGCTTGTCCTTCGTAAGCAACACGTGGGGGAGGTTTTTGGGAAAGCCGCTACTACTCGGCCATGCTCTTTTCGGAGGTTTTCAGCAGCCTGCCAACGCCTGGGCCAGATCGGCCTCCAGATCTGCCACGGCTTCACAACCGACAGAGAAACGGATCATATCCTCGGTTATGCCCAGCCGTTCCCGCTCGGGGGCCGGGACGCCGGCGTGGGTCATGGAGGCTGGATGCTGGATAAGGGATTCCACGCCGCCCAAAGAGACGGCCAGGTTGATGAGCTTGAGGTTATTGAGCAAGGCCAAGGCCCCGGGCCGACCGGAGGTGAGGCCGAAACTGATCATAAAGCCGAATCCGTGCATCTGCTGCCGGGCAATCTGATGTTGCGGGTGGTCTGGGCTGCCCGGATAAATAACCCAGGCAACCTTGGGGTGCTGAGCCAAAAAGTTGGCCAACGCCAGGGCATTGGCCTGAGCTCGCTCCAGCCGGAGAGCCAGGGTGCGCACCCCTCGCAGGATAAGCCAGGCCTGATGCGGATCCATGACCCCGCCGGTCAGGGTCACGAAACGCTTGATCTGCCGATGCCAGGCCGGATCTCGGCCCACGATCACGCCGCCGATGACATCGCTGTGGCCGTTCAAAGCCTTGGTCAGGCTGTGAACAACGATATCGGCCTGGTGGACCAGAGGCTGCTGGCAATAGGGGGTGGCAAAGGTATTGTCGACCACTAAGAGGCTTCCATGGTCGTGGGCCAGACGGGCTGCGGCGGCCAGATCCGTAATCTGCAGGGTGGGATTGGTGGGGGTCTCAAGAAACAGCAGTTTCGGCCGCTGGGCCAGAGCCTGTGCCAGGGCGTTGAGGTCTGAGGTGTCGACAAACCGGCTCCTGATGCCAAAGCGGGGCAGTTCCCTGGCAATGACCGTATAGCTGGGGCCATACAAACAGTCACCGGCCAGCACCAGGTCCTCGGTCGCCAAAAGGCCAAAAAGCACCGCGCTGATGGCGGCCATGCCGCTGGCCGTGGCCACCCCCCAGTGTCCGTCTTCCAACACGGCCACGGCTTCTTCCAGGGCTTGCACGGTGGGGTTGCCCATCCGGGTGTAAACATAGCCTGGCTGCGCTCCGGTAAACCGGGCGGCGCCGATCTCAGCATCGGGAAAGGTGAAGGTGGAGGTTTGAAAGATGGGGGGCGAGACCTCGCCGAAAACCGGCTGCTGCAACCCACCGGCGTGAACGGCTAGGGTTTCCGGACGCCGCTTAATTTCTGAAGATTTATCTGCCACCGCACACTCCTTCGAGCCAACGGCCAAGGCCGGAACATTGCTGCTTCTTTTCTTTTCAAGGCAATGATAGTATTATAGCCGAGAATTGGCAAGATCATTCCGGCGCCGGCACATACAAGCCGATTTCGCAAGATCTGGCCCGAACGCCGGCCCCGGCGACCTGGTCAGCAGCAACCAGCAGGTTACCAAGGCCGATGGCTGCCCGTGCGGCAGTCTACTGAGCAAAGGAGGAATAAATATGGGTGTCCACCCCCGCGCCGGCCAGCTCCCGTCTCTGGCCGACCTGATCAATGTCCCCCGCCTGATTACCGCCTATTACACCGGTCGGCCCGATCCGACCGCAGCCGGCCAAGGGGTGTCCTTCGGCACTTCGGGACACCGGGGTTCTTCGTTGGACCATTCCTTTAACGAAGCCCATATTCTGGCGGTAACGCAAGCCATCTGCCACTATCGCCGCCAGGAAGGCATCAACGGCCCGCTGTTTCTGGGTATTGACACCCACGCCCTGTCAGAACCGGCCCGGGCCACGGCCTTGGAAGTGCTGGCGGCCAACGGCGTCGAGGTCATGGTGGACGCCCACGACGGCTATACGCCCACCCCGGTGATTTCCCATGCCATTCTGACCTACAATCGGGGACGCCGTGCAGGTCTGGCCGACGGCATCGTTATCACCCCCTCCCATAATCCCCCGCACTCCGGCGGCATTAAATACAACCCACCCCATGGCGGTCCGGCAGAAACCGGGGTAACCAAATGGATCGAGACTGAAGCCAATACCCTGTTGGCTGCCAATCTGGCGGGAGTACACCGCATGCCCTATGAAAAAGCCACAAAAGCCAACACCACCCATCGCCATAACTATGTGGAGGCGTATGTGGCTGACCTGCCAGCAGTGGTGGATATGCAGGCCATCGCCGACAGCCGGGTGCATTTAGGGGTAGACCCTCTGGGCGGCGCCAGCGTTGCCTTCTGGCAGGCCATGGCCGAACGGTACCGCCTCAACCTGGAGGTGGTCAACCCGATCGTCGATCCCACCTTCCGTTTCCTGCCCCTGGATTGGGACGGACAGATCCGCATGGATCCCTCCTCGGTTTATGCCATGGCCGGCCTGATCGGCCTGAAAGAGCGCTTCCGGGTGGCCTGTGGTAATGACGCGGATACCGACCGCTTCGGTATCGTCACCGCGGCCCAGGGTCTGCTGCAGCCGAATCACTATCTGGCGGTGGCGGTGGCCTACCTTTTTGCCAACCGGCCGCAATGGCCAGCCACAGCCGGGGTTGGGAAAACTTTGGTCAGCAGCAGCATTATTGATCGGGTGGCCGCCTCTCTCCAGCGCCCGCTGGTGGAGGTGCCGGTAGGCTTCAAATGGTTTGTGGAGGGGCTTTATCAGGGGTCATTGGGCTTTGGCGGCGAGGAGAGCGCCGGCGCTTCCTTTCTCAGGATGGACGGCACGGTCTGGAGCACCGACAAAGACGGCATGATCCTGAACCTTTTGGCCGCCGAAATCATTGCCAAGACCGGGAAAGACCCCGGGGAACACTACCAGGAGCTGACGGGCCGCTTCGGCCAACCGTTTTACACCCGTATCGACGCCCCGGCCACGCCGGCGGAAAAGGCCCGGTTGGCCAAACTCTCGCCCGCGGCAGTCACCGCCGCCACCCTGGCCGGAGAGCCGATCCTTGCCAAGCTCACCAAGGCCCCGGGCAATAATGCCGATATCGGCGGCCTCAAGGTGGTGGCCGCCAACGGCTGGTTCGCGGCCCGACCTTCGGGGACCGAGGACATTTACAAAATTTATGCAGAAAGCTTTAAAGACGAGCAGCACCTGGCCGCCATCGTGGCCGCTGCGCAACAGATCGTCAAAGACGCCATGGCCGCTTAGGCGAGCGGTAGGCGGAGGCCACCGGCCTATAAAGCCATCCGCAATCTCTCAGCCTCGCGGCCCATTGCCAGTCCCGGATGAGAAACTGCCCGGGTTATGCTGGCCGAGAAGAACAAGGGAAGGTAAAGAAGCGGTGCGGCGAGACCTGAAGGATTGGTATAACCAAGGTGGGCGACCGCCTAGTCATGGTCGTCCGGCGGCGGCGCGATGAGGGGTTTGGGCCATGGTGTTCTGTAAGGCATGGGCCCCTGGCCATACTGGGACCAGAGACGCCAGACCACTTCTTTCCGTTCCCACAAAGGCAGGCTGAAGTAGAGCTCGCTCATCATCAGAATCTTGATGATTTCCTTTAATTCCATGACAGTGGGGCCGCCTTTGCTGTGCACGTCAGAATTACTTTTCTTATCGTCAAGACCCACGGTTTTCATTAAAAACACATTAGCATCTCCTCCCCCGGAGCATTCTTCCCCACGGGCCGCGGCAGGAAAAAAGGCGAGCCAGGGGCTCGCCTGATGAGTTGCTGGTGGGGTAGCTGCTTACTTTTCCAGGGCCAGGGCCACGAGACGATCCAGCAGGGCCGGGAAGGGCAGTCCCGCCGCGGCCGCGGCTTGGGGGAAGAGGCTGGTGGCGGTCATGCCGGGGATGGTGTTGGTCTCCAGGACAAAGATATCCTCCCCCCGGACTATGGTATCGGTGCGGCTGTAGCCGCGGCAACCCAGAGCCTGGTGGGCGGTGAGGCCGCAGGCCTGGACCCGGGCGGTCAGCTCCGGACTCAGGCGGGCCGGGACGATCTCGGTGCTGGCGCCGGGAAGATATTTGGCCTGATAATCAAAAAAGGCATACGCCTCGCCGGGAACGATTTCCACCAGGGGCAGGGCTTGCAGGTCGTCATTGCCCAGGACGGCACAGGTCACCTCGACCCCGGCAATAAATTCTTCGATCAGGACCCGGCGGTCCAGGGCAAAGGCCTTTTCCAGACCGGCCGTTAGTTCTTCTGGGCTGTGGGCAATGCTGATACCGATGCTGGAGCCTTCGTTGACCGGTTTGATGACCGCCGGCAGGCCCACCGCCTCGATGATCGCGGCCGGCTCCAGGGGGGCGCGGCGATCCGAAAAAACGGCCCGGGGGACCATGAGTCCGGCCTGTTGGTAAAGTTTTTTGCTGATCTCTTTATTCATGGCCACGGCGCTGGCCATGACCCCGGAACCCTGGTAGGGCACCCCCAACAGGTCTAACAGCCCTTGGATGGTGCCGTCCTCACCATAGCGGCCGTGCATAATAATGAGGGCCACATCGAGGTTGGGGGCGTCCGTCACCAGTTGTGGCAGATCGCTGCGGGGATCATATCGTTGAATGTCGTATTTGCTCTTATCCAGGGCCGCATAGACCTGATCGCCGCTTTTAAGAGACACCTCCCGCTCCGAGGAGTTACCGCCGCTCAGCAAGGCCAATCGGATCTTTTTCATCTTCGCCTCCATTGTTCAGCAGGATCATGAGGTCTGCCGGGGTTATGGGCAGATGGGAAAAAATTTTCTGTTCCAGGATGCGGCTCCGCTCCTCGTTGCGGCTGAGGCGGGCCAGGATTTCCGGGGTGCGGCCGTAGCGGCGGCGCAGGTCCACAAACCTGGCGGTCAGGGAGACCACCTGATCATGCAGCACCCGTTTATCAGCATAATTGATTATTTCCACTTCCCGGAGCGGCCCGGATGCGGCGGGATGGCGGCTGAGCCAGACGTGTTCCCGGATGATCTCGGCCACCGCCGGATAGCCCCGGTCCTGGAGCCATTGGGCCCCCAGGCGGGCGTGTTCGCCGCCGTTGGCCAGGCAGGCCGTCTTGGCGATGTCATGGAGCAGGGCCCCGGCCTCCAGAAGGGGAAGGTGCAACTCCACCCCGGCTGCTGCCAGGTGGTTGCCCAGCAACAGGGCCACATCCCGCACGCGCCAGGAATGGGCCCGGATATTGGGCAGCATGCCGCAGGCGGTCATGAGGTCAAGGCATTGGGCGCGGGTGGGGCAAGGCTTGGACATACCTGGCACATGGCTGAATTTTTGCCGATTATAGAGGAATTTTTCGGAGGATGCAAGTTTGCTCTGGCAAACGGCCGGCGCTTACTGACCCGGGCCCAGACAGACGGTCTGCCAGGCGTCCAGGTCCAGCCAGGCCTGGGCCCCTTCCCGGATCTGTGCCGGGGTGACCGCGGCCAAGTGGGCGATCACCTCTTCATACGACAGGTAGCGGCCAAAATTAATCTCGTTTTTGGCCAGCCGCAGCATGCGATTGTCGCTGTCTTCGGCGCTTAGAAAAAATGAGGCCCGAGAATACTCCAAGGCCGCCTGCAATTCCGTTTCTGCCACTAATTCCTGCCGCAGCTTCTGCATCTCCCGGTGGATGGTGGCGAGCAGCATCTCCAGCCGCTCGGGGCTGACGGCCGCGGTAATCCCCAACAGACCGGTATCGCTGTAACAGTGCAGGAAGGAGTAAATGGAATAGCACAGTCCCAGGTTTTCCCGGACTTCCTGAAACAACCGGGAGCTCATATTGCCCCCCAGAATGAGGTTGAGCAGCACGGCCACGAAGCGCTGGGCGTCACCGGCGGCCGGAGCCGGGCCGCCCATGACCAGATGAACCTGTTCCAGGTCCCGTTCGTAATGATGGAACCCGGGATAGCTGCCCGCACCGTGCCGGGGGGCTCCGGGCATGCCGTTTTCGAGGTGGCCGAAGGCCGCGCCGGCCAACTCCACCAGGAGATCGTGCTCCAGGCGGCCGGCGGCAGCAATGACCAGGCGGTCCGGATGATAATGGGCTTGGCGGAACGTCAGCAGCCGCGTCCGGGAAAAGCTCTGCACGGTCTCGGCCTGTCCCATGATGGGGCGGCCGAAGGCATTATCCCCCCAGAAGCAGCGGCTGAAGAGGTCGTGGACATGGTCGTCGGGCGTGTCCTCGGCGTTGTAAATCTCCTGCAGGATGACCTGGCGCTCTTTTTCCAGCTCCTCGGGATCGTAGAGTGGATTGAGGACGATATCGCTGAGCAGATCAAAGAGGCGGGGGAGTTGTGCGGCCAAAACCTTGCCATGAAAACAGGTGTTTTCTTTGGTGGTAAAGGCATTGGCGGCCCCCCCCAACTGGTCGATTTCCTGGGCCAAGGCCAAGGCGCTGCGCCGCGGCGTGCCCTTGAAGGCCATGTGCTCCAAAAAGTGGGCCAGACCGTTTTCGGACGCGGTTTCATCACGGGACCCGGTGTTGAGCCACAACCCCAGGGACACGGAATGAAAATGGGGCAGCGCTTCGGTGATGATCCGGACGCCATTGGGCAAAACGGTTTTGCGGAACACGTTCAATCGGAATCCTTACAGATTGAGGCTGCTCAGATCAAGATCGAGCACCGCCTTGCGGGAGAGCCGGATTTTGCCCTGCTTGTCCACGTCCAGCACCTTGACCACCACCTCGTCGCCTTCCTTCAGGATATCGGTCACCTTTTTGACCCGCTGTTTATCCAGCTCGGAGATGTGCACCAAGCCGTCGGTGCCGGGCAGGATTTCCACAAAGGCGCCGAAATCGACGATCTTTTTCACCTTGCCTTTGTAAATCTGGCCCACCTCCGCTTCCTGGGTGATTTCCCGGATCATTTTGATGGCCAGGTCTGCGGCGCTGGCGTCCGGCGAGGCGATATGGATGCGGCCGTCGTCTTCAATATCCACCTTGGCGCCGGTCACGGCGACGATGTTCTTCACCGTTTTGCCGCCGGGTCCGATAACTTCCCGGATTTTATCCGGATTGATGGTCAGGGTAATGATCTTGGGGGCGGTCTTTTTGAGTTCCGGCCGGGGGGCGGCGATGACCTGGTTCATCTTCTCTAGGATATGCAATCTGGCGGCCCGGGCCTGGTGCAGGGCTTTGCTCATGATTTCCCGGGTGATGCCGCCGATCTTGATGTCCATTTGCAGGGCGGTGATGCCCTCGGCGGTGCCGGCTACTTTAAAATCCATATCCCCCAGATGGTCTTCATCCCCCAGGATATCAGAGAGGACGGCGACCTTGTCCCCTTCTTTGATGAGGCCCATGGCGACGCCGGCCACGGCCGCTTTGATGGGGATGCCGGCATCCATCATGGCCAGGGACCCGCCGCAGACGGTGGCCATGGAGGAAGAACCGTTGGAGGAAAGGATTTCGGAGACCACCCGGATGGTGTAGGGAAAGGTTTCGCCGGAAGGCAAGACTCGGGAGAGGGCCCGTTCGGCCAAAGCGCCGTGGCCGATCTCCCGCCGGCTGGGTCCCCGCAGCATCCGCGTTTCGCCGACGCTGTACGGCGGAAAGTTGTAATGGAGCATGAAAGCCTTAAAGGTATCGCCGCTCAGGGTTTCGATGCGCTGTTCATCGGAGACTGTGCCCAGGGTGGCGATGGCCAGGGCCTGGGTTTCCCCCCGGGAGAAGAGGGCCGAGCCATGGGTGCGACTGAGCAGGCCCACCTCACAGGTAACGGGCCGGATATCGGTAAAGGAACGCCCATCGATGCGCCGTTTCTCGGAGAGGATCATCTCCCGGACCAGGACTTTTTCCAGGTCTTGGTAAAATCCGCTGATTTCCCTCTCCCGGCCCTCGTAGTCAGGTCCCAGGGCAGCCAACACCTCTTGCAGACCGTCATCCAGGAGGCGATGGCGGTCCTGTTTCCCCGGTTCCCGGATAGCCCGCAGGATCCGCTCCCGGCCCAGGGCCTCGACCCGAGCTTTCAGGTCCTGGTCGATGGCGACCTCGGGGATCGGGCGCTTGGGCTTGCCCGCTTCCTGGGCCATCTGCTCCTGGAGGGCCAGGATGGGTTGCAGGTGGGTGTGGGCGGTAAACAGGGCCTCTAAAATCTCTTCTTCGGAGGCCAGATCGGCGCCGCCTTCCACCATCACCAGGGCGTCTTTGGTGCCGGCGACGATGAGATTAAGGCTGCTCTCTTTTAATTGTGCAAAAGTGGGATTGACGATCAGGTCGCCCCCGATTTTCCCCATCCGCACCGCGGCAATAGGGCCCTGAAAAGGGATGTCCGAGATGGCCAGGGCTGCGGAGGCGCCATTGAGGGCGATGATATCCGGATCATTATCGGTGTCTACGGACAACACGGTGGCGATGATCTGCAGTTCATGATAAAAACCCTTGGGAAACAAGGGACGGATGGGACGGTCGATGAGTCGGGAGGTCAGGGTTTCTTTTTCACTGGGACGGCCGATTTCCCGCCGGAAAAAGCTGCCAGGGATCCTGCCGGCGGCATAGGACATTTCCAGATAATCCACCGTCAACGGCAGGAAGTCAATCCCTTCCCGCAAGCGATCGGAGGCAACGGCGGTCACCAGGACGCCGGTTTCGCCATATTTGACAAACACTGCGCCGTTGGCCTGGGCCGCCATCTTACCGGTCTCAAAGCTTAAAGTTCTCCCTCCGACCTCTACTGCAAAAGTTTGGGGCATAGGTATCTTCAGACCTCCTAAATAATTGTATACATGAGTAATTAGCGCCGCAGACCCAGAGTGTCGATGAGACTGCGGTAGCGATCAATATCTTTTTTCTTCAGGTAATTGAGCAAACGGCGACGCTGTCCCACCAGTTTGATGAGGCCCCGCCGGGAATGGTGATCTTTGGCGTGGGTCTTAAAATGATCGGTGAGATAGTTAATGCGTTCGCTCAATAAAGCCACCTGGACTTCAGGCGAACCCGTATCGGCCTCATGCAGACGGAACCGATTGATAATGTCGCTCTTTTGATCAACCGTTAATGCCACTTTCTCCTCCTTTAAGCGTGTTTTCGGATTACTACCGATAAGTTATCTTGTGCCGGGGCTGCCGCCGCGGCTGGGTTGGCCAGATGCTGGCTCCGGCCAGGACGGATGAAAGACCCGGACCGGCTGCAATTTTTTGCCGTCGGTACTGAGGGTGGCCACGGCCACCAATCTCTGCCGGCAGGTAATTTTCAGATACGCGCCTGGGTCGGGTGGGGGATATTCCGGCCTGGCGGTGAGATCCACGGCCTGGCCCCGCTGCAGGCGCGCCGCCGTCGGGTCGTCGACTTCCACGCCGGCCAGATGCGGCAGGCACTCCACCAAGGGAAGGAGCTGCTCCCGGAGGTTGCCGGCCGAGGCGGCGGTGTCGGGCAGCGCTATGGCCTGGTCCAGGGTAAAAGGGCCGACCTGCAGGCGTCGCAGTGCGGTCAGATGGGCCCCACAGCCCCATTGGCGGCCCAGATCGGCTGCCAGCGTCCGGATGTAGGTGCCTTTGGAACAGGTGACGGTAAACGTCACCTCGGGCAAGGCAATGGTGTCCACGGTGATGGCGAAGATTTGAACAGGCCGCGGGGGCACCGCCACCCTGAGACCCTGGCGGGCATAGTGGTAAAGCCGTCGTCCTTGGACGTGAATGGCCGAATACATGGGCGGTGTCTGCCAGTGTTCCCCCACCAGCGCTGCCAGGGCAGGGCT
>CALGOE010000048.1 GCA_937958145.1 uncultured Desulfobacca sp. | reverse complement strand
TGGTCAGGGCCACCGGCGGCGACACGGCCTTGGCCAATTTCAGGAGGCGTTTCAACTCCCCTAGATCGCTGGTGGTAATGACCAGGCCGTCGACTCCCCGCTCCAGAATGCCCAGAAACGTCTTGGCTTCCTCCACCGTGGCGGCCTCCACAAAGAGGTTCTGGCTCTGGGCGATGAGGTTTTCCAGGGGAATGATGGTCCAGTCCGCGCAATGGATAACCACGGGATGGGTCCGGGCCTGGCTGACGATGGCTGCCTCATCGGCGACGCTGGTGAGGGTGGCCTCCATGATATCCACCCCCGGAACGAGATCGCCGTCCGGGGCGATGACCGTTATGCGGCCCAAGGCCTTCGCCTCGGCGGCATGTCCGGGTGGCACCCAGACGGCATCGGCCCCGCCCTCCAGGGCCGTGGTTACCCGTTTCTTGTCCCAGGGGTCAACTTTCACCCATACCTGTTTCATCATCAGCGCCCCATATCTGCAGTCTGCAGGAAGGCCAGGGCCTCGTCCACCGTGCTGTTCTCATGCACCAGCATACTGATGGCGCCCACCATCCGGGTGGGATTGCGATGCTGGAAGACATTGCGGCCGATGGAGACGCCGGCGCCGCCGGCTTCAATGGCCCCCCGGACCATTTCCAGGATCTCCCGATCGGAACTCATCTTGGGCCCTCCGGCGATGACCACCGGCACGGGACAGCCTTCCACCACCTCCCGGAAGGTTTCCACTGCCCCGGTGTAGGAGACTTTAACGATATCGGCGCCGATCTCCGCGCCCAGCCGGGCCGCATGTTTCAGGACCTTGGGCTCGTATTCGTCCTTGATCTTTTCCCCCCGGGGATAAATCATGGCCAAAAGCGGCATGCCCCAATCCCGGGCCTCCCGGGCTACCAAGCCGAAATCCATAAGCATCTCCCGCTCGGTGCCATCCCCGATATTAATATGGATGGAAACCGCGTCCGCGCCCAGTTTGATGGCCTCTTCAACCGTACAGACCAGGGTTTTGGCATTGGGAAACGGCGACAGACTGGTGGAGGCGGAGAGATGCACAATGAGACCCACATCCCGGCCCCGGCGCCGGTGCCCGGTGGTTACCAACCCTTTGTGGATGACAATGGCATTGGCGCCACCCATGGCCACATTGTTCACCGCCGTCTTCATATCAATGAGGCCGTCGATGGGCCCCACCGTCACCCCATGATCCATGGGGACGATGACCGTGCGGTTGGTCTCTCGATTAAGAATGCGCTCCAAGCGGATCATCTTGCCGATCATGTTTGTCTCCTCTTGTGGCCGCGGCCTGAGTTCGGGAGGGGCAACCTTTGGCCTGAATAAAAAAGCCGTGGTCGCCTTCCCTGCGCCACAGCTTTTATTTTATTATTTCAGCAACTTACTTTTAAAGGGGCAAGGGCGCAGGGGTCAGGGCCAGGGAAAATAAAAATAATAATAAAAAGCAAAACCGGCCTGGACCATACCCAATCGCCTTGTCGCACCTTATTCTTTGTGCTAATAGAACAGATTTATCCTAACCTGTCAAGATTTTTGTGGTGAAAAATCTGCCGGGCCCCCTGGCCAGCCGGACCCGGCCGTGGTCGGTATCTTTACTTTGGCGGCGGGGGAAATTATGTTATAACAAGCACATGTTCAAAAGAACATTTTCGCGGAGAGACCATGGTGCAACAGAAACCGAAAACCCCGGTGGAAATTTATCAATTATTGGATAAGTCCAACTGTCGGCAGTGCGGTGAGAAGACCTGTCTGGCCTTTGCCAGCGCCGTCTTTCTCAATCAGCGCCAACTGGCCGATTGTCCTCATCTGGCCCCGGAACTGGCCGCGGCGTTGGCCGACCAGGATAACAGCCGCAAGCCCTTTGAACCCGGCGCCGAATATGTTAAACACCTCCAGGCCGAAGTGGCCAAACTGGACCTGGCCGCGGCGGCGGCGCGCACCGGCGGCACCTTTGCCAACAACCGCTTAACCCTGAAAGTCTTGGGCAAAGACTTCAGCGTCGATACTGCCGGCAATCTGAGCGCCGACATCCATATCAATCCTTGGGTGGCAGTGCCTGTGCTCAATTATATTTTGCACGGCGAGGGCCTGCCCCTGGCCAAGGTCTGGGTGACCCTGCGGGAACTTAAAGATGGCCGGGAACGCTACCCCCTGTTCCAACGGCAGTGTGAGGAACCTCTGCAGCGGGTGGCCGACAGCTACCCCGACCTCTTTGACGATCTGGTGAATCTCTTCAGCGGCCATCGGGCCGCCCAACACCTGAACTCCGATATTTCGGTGGTCCTCTTGCCGCTGCCCAAGGTCCCCATTATGATCTGCTACTGGCTCCCCGATGACGGTCTGGATTCCAGCCTCCATGTCTTTTTTGACGCCACCGCCGACCGCAATCTGGATACCGATTCGGTGTATACCCTGGGCGTGGGCCTGGCAACCATGCTGAAAAAGATCGCCCGCCGCCATGGGGCCGGGCTGCCCGGCCGGGCTGAAGTTGGATCAGGTTGAACGACTGGCGGGATGAAGAAGCTGCGCCTCCGCCAGGCTCGGCCATCTTCTTGGTCAAGGGTTGAGTGGTGGCGGTGAGGTCGTGGACCACTTCCTGATGGCCGCGGCCTGGCCTTCCCACCGCCTCAGGCCCCCTTGCCAAAGCCGCAGCGAGGGTATAGACACTCCTGGCAGTCCAGGCAGAGGCCGCCGTGGCCCAGGAAGGCCAACTCTTTCTTCGTAATGTGTTCGCCGGCCATGATGCGGGGCAGAATCAGGTCCAGGACCGTGACCGGGTGATGCAGGGCGCAGGCTGGCACGCCCAGGAGGGGCACCTCGCCGATATAGGCCACCAGGAACATGGCCCCGGGCAGGACCGCCGAGCCATAGTAGACCTCGGTGGCCCCGGCTTGGCGGATGGCGTGGCGGGTGACATCATCGGGGTCAACGCTCATGCCGCCGCTCAGGAGGAGCAGACCGGCGCCTTGCTCCAGGTGGCGGCGAATCAAGCTGGTGATGAGGGCGGTATCATCCGGGGCAAAATCCACCGCCAGGACCTGGGAGCCCAGGGCCGTGACCTTGCGGGAGAGGATGGGGGCAAACTTGTCCTCGATGAGGCCGTGGTAGACTTCGTTGCCGGTGATGATGATGCCCACCTGGGTGGCGGCCAGGGGTTTGACGCTGAGCACCGGCCCCTGGCTCCGGGCGATGGCCACGGCCCGCTCGATGGGGGCCCGTTTCATGATCAGGGGGATGGCCCGGGTGGCCGCCACCTTTTCGCCCTTTCGCACCAGGGTATGGGTGTGGCGGGTGGCGCACATAACCTCGTCGATCATATTAAAAGCGGCCAGGGTGGCCACATTGACGGTCAGCAGGCCGTCATAGGCGGCATGGAGATTGATCTTGCCCTCCATGGGGTTGTCCTGCCAGACCACGCCCTCGCCGGCCAGGGCCCCGGCCAACATGCTGGCGGCCTCGTTCTCGTGGATGTCATCGGGCCCCAGTTCAATGACATAGAGGTGATTCTTCCCCAGGCGCTGCAGCCGGCAGATATCCTCGGCACAGACCGAGTGGCCCTTCCGGAAGGCCGGGCCTTTGAACTCGCCGGGGCGGATTTCCGTAATATCATGGGCCAGCTTTAAGCCGACGGCCTCTTCCACCTTGACGGTCTTGATCATTAGGCTATCCTCAGTGAGTAGTTGAGCCTTTGGTCTTCTGAGGGGAGGGCCGGGGGACCAGCGCCCCCCCGCCCTCCCCCCCCGCAACTTTTTTGGCTTTCGACGCAGCCACAAGCCCAGGTTGGGGTTGGGGGAGGGGTTTCAGGGGAGGGGGCAGGGGC
>CALGOE010000047.1 GCA_937958145.1 uncultured Desulfobacca sp. | reverse complement strand
ATCGCTGACCGCGGCGGCCTGGAGAATCTCTTCGTTGAGGATGGGGATGGGCAGACCCAGCCCCACTGCCAGGGTGACCCCGTAGCCGGTAAAGGAAGCACCCCGCAGCCAGCGGGCCTGCATCTTTTTGAGATCGCCCATGACGGCCAGGGTCCCGGCCGGCACCCGGGGCACCCCCCCGGCCGTGCGCGGCACCCCGGGATTGTGCTGGGTCCCGTGACCGACTACATACCCCGTGCTGCCGCCCAGAAAAATCTGCGTCCCCACCCCCACCGTGCGATATAATGGATCGTTGAGGAGGGGGCTCAACTGTCCGGCGGTGCAATAATTGGCGTTGCGCAAACGGGGCTGCAATACCCCCATGTAAGTATAGATAACTTTATCCCCCAGGTTCACCGCCACATTGTAATTCTGATAGGCATTGCGCATATTGAAGAGGACCGCCTCGTTCATATCGGCCAGGCGGATCCACGAATCCAGGCTGTGGCGGGGGTAGCAGTCGGTCCCATAGGCACTGACCGTGAGCCGCACGTCTTTGCCTGCCACCAGATCTTCAATGACGTGACCGCCGCCATAGGCGAACTTGCCGGGATATACTTTATTACGCGGATCATCCTCGGCCAAGGCCGTGGCGCCCAGAAACAGGTCCACGGCTGCGAAGCCGGCATAGGCCGGAATGTCGTTCATGGTGACCCGGCCGCCTCCCATCTTGATGCGGGGCTTGGTGTGGCCCAGGTTAAAATACGCCCCGGAGGAACACATGGGCGCAAAGGTCCCCGTGGTCACCACATCTACCGTCGCCGCCGTCTGCTTCAGACCCTTTTGCCGGACCAGCGGGATGATTTCCTCGGCAGTGTAGACCACTGCCTTCCCCTGGCGGATTTTTTCGTTAATTTCGGCGATTGTTTTGGCCATATGCGCCCTCCTCCAGGTCGGTGGACCTTTTTTATTACAATACTTGATTAATCTATATAAAAATAATATACTATTTGGAAAGGCTGTCAACCTTTAATTTTTGCCGGGTCAAGGACAGTCAGGCGCAGCCTCGGGAGGGAGGAATTGTATGACCGGGTCGGCCAAATCGGCGGATGGGTGCAAGGTTGAAGTACAGATCAATCGGGATTATCGCGCAGAAATCCCTCACATTGTCAATCAGTTGGTCCAATCTTGCCGACAGGGTGAGTGTTTCACTCACGTCGGCTGCGGCTTGCTGCCTTCCCGGGAAGCGGTCGTGGACCTCGTGCAGCGGGCCTGCCGGCTGTTGTATCCCGGCTATTTTATCGGTCAGCGTCTGGACGAAATCAATCTGGACTATTACCTCGGCCAGGAGGCGACAGCCTTTTTTGAGGTTTTGGCGTGGCAGTTAACCCTGTGTATCCGGCACGAATGCCTGCGCTATAATCTGGATTGCAGCCATTGTGAAGTCCGGGGCCAGGCCGAGGCCATCCGCTTTCTGCAGAAGCTGCCGGAGTTGCGGCTCCTGTTGGCCAAAGATGTGCGCGCCGCCTATGAAGGGGATCCGGCGGCCAAAAGCTATGATGAGATTATCTTCAGCTATCCGGGCCTGTTTGCTGTCACAGTCTATCGTTTAGCCCATCAGCTCTTCACCCAGGGGCTGCCCCTCATCCCCCGCATGATGACGGAGTACGCCCACAGTCTGACCGGCATTGATATCCATCCCGGGGCCCGCATCGGCGAGAGTTTTTTTATTGATCACGGCACCGGGGTGGTGATCGGGGAGACCACGGAGATCGGCGACCGCGTCCGCCTCTACCAGGGGGTGACCCTGGGCGCCCTGTCCCTGCCCCGGGAAGAAGTGGAGTTCTTGCGGACCAAGAAGCGGCACCCCACCATCGAGGACGATGTCATCATCTATGCCGGGGCCACGATCCTGGGGGGCGAGACCGTCATCGGCGCCCGCTCGGTGATCGGCGGCAACGTCTGGTTGACAAGCTCGGTACCCCCGGACACCAGGGTTTTCCTGAAAAAACCGGAACTGATCATGCGAACCAAATCGGCCGCCGGCAGCCGTGCGGCCCAATCATGACTTGTGGTTAATGAGATGGAGAGTGGGCATGCCCCGCCCTGCAGAAGGCTTGATTCTTTGCCATTGTCCTCAGCCCTGGTCTGGGAGGAGGGCAGAATCTGACGTTGGTGGAACAGGCTTTCAGCCTGTTCATGGGCGGACCGGCTGGAAAGCCGGTGCCACCATACTCCTTCCATACCCTTTGGCACACTAACGTGGTATGTTGCTGGCATTAACGTTACAAATCTGGGACATGCAATGCTCACAGAGGCAGTTGACATCTCAGAACGAAGCCGCTGTAGGTGGGCATTGCCCACCCCATAACTTTATGCTGGGGGCGGAAAATTTTAGAAGTGCGAGCAGGCCCGGTAGGGGCGGGTCTCAGACCCTCCCCTACAAAAACCATTTTTCCTCTCAATACTTACGCAACAGGGGAAATCTTCCGATTCCGGATAAAGACCGGGTGGATTTTTTAACAGAAAGGAAGGAACCGGTGGCAGCCATACGCACTGATGTGTTATCCGCAGTAGGGGGGACGCCTCTCATCCGCCTCAACGCCGTGGGCCAGGGTCTGCCGGCGACCATTCTGGCCAAAATGGAGGCCATGAACCCTTTGGGAAGCATCAAGGACCGGATCGGCGTGGCCATGATCCAGGCCGCGGAAAGAGCCGGCCTGATCCGCCGCGACACCGTGATCGTTGAACCCACCAGCGGCAATACCGGCATCGCCCTGGCCTTTGTCTGCGCCGCCCGGAACTACCGCCTGATCTTGACCATGCCCGAGAGCATGAGCCTGGAGAGGCGGAAAGTCCTCAAACACCTGGGGGCCGAGCTCGTCCTGACCCCCGCCGCCCAGGGTATGGCCGGGGCCATTGCCCAGGCCCGGGAGATCGTCGCCCACACCCCGGGGGCATATATGCCCGATCAATTCGCCAACCCGGCCAATCCCAAGGTGCACCGTCGGACCACGGCCGTGGAAATCTGGCAGGATACGGCCGGCGCCGTGGATATCTTCGTGGCCGGCGTGGGCACCGGCGGGACCATCACCGGCGTGGGCGAGGTCTTAAAAGAACGGCGGCCCACCGTCCGGATCGTGGCGGTGGAGCCGGCCGCCTCGCCGGTGCTTTCCGGCGGCTCCCCCGGCCCCCATAAAATCCAGGGCATCGGGGCCGGTTTTGTGCCGCCGATTCTGAATACCTCTGTCATTGACGAAATCATCCGGGTCAGCGATGCCGACGCCCTGGCCACCGCCCGGGAGGTGGCCAGGCGGGAGGGCATTCTCTGCGGCATCTCCTCGGGGGCTACCGTCTTTGCGGCCTTGCAGTTGGCCAGACGGTTGGAAAATCAAGGCAAAATCATCGTGGTCATCCTGGCCAGCACCGGCGAGCGCTATCTGTCCACGGAACTTTTTCTGTGAGATG
>CALGOE010000046.1 GCA_937958145.1 uncultured Desulfobacca sp. | reverse complement strand
GATAAACCGGTTTTGAAGGGGATCAACCTGCAAATCAAAAAGGGCGAAACCCACACCCTTTTCGGCAAAAACGGTTCCGGCAAGACCACCCTGCTGATGACCATCATGGGTTTCAGCCGCTATCAGGTGCAGCAGGGCCGGATTACCTTCTTAGGTCAGGACATCACCCATATGCCCACCTATGAGCGGGCCAAACTGGGCGTGGGGATAGCCTTCCAGCGGCCGCCCACCATCCGCGGCGTCAAGACCAAGGACATCCTCAGGGTCTGTGCCGGCGGCAAAATGCCGGTGGAGGCCCTGGCCTTTGAATATGGCTTTGAGGGCTTTCTGGATCGGGAGATCAACCTGGGATTCTCCGGCGGCGAGATCAAAAAATCAGAATTGCTCCAGCTTGTCGCCCAGGACCCCAAACTGGTCCTCCTGGACGAGCCCGAGTCCGGCGTCGATCTCGAAAGCCTGCAACTGGTGGGGCAGATTATCCGGCGGGTGCTGCAAAAGGACCTGCGCCGGGTGGACCGGCAAAAGGCCGGCCTCATCATCACCCACACCGGCTACATTCTCAACTATCTGAACGCCGACATGGGGCACGTGATGGCCGACGGCCAGATCGCCTGTCAGGGCCATCCCCTGGATATCCTGGAACACGTGAAAAAATCCGGCTACGAGGAGTGTGTACGATGCCTGTGCTTTCAGAATTAAAAGAGGCAGCCGCCAAAAGCAAGGAGAAAAAAGCTGCCCTGGGTCCCGATCTCGATCTGCTGCAGTTCCGCCGCCAGGCCCAAGACTGGTCCTATGACGAACAATACGCCAGCTTTGAGGAGCAGGAAAAACAGCATCTGCTCCGGGCCGGGATTGAGCTCACCGACGCCGATCATGCCGGGACGTTTCTGCAAGCCGACCGCTCCATCATGCATTGCAAAACCAGTCAACCGGGGCTGGAAGTCCTCCCCATCAAAGAAGCCCTGCAGAAATATAACGGCCTGCCGGACTACTATTGGCGCCTGGTGCCCGTGGATGCGGACAAGTATACCGCCGCCGCGGAACTGGAGCTGGACAACGGCTATTTTATCCGGGCCCTGCCCGGGGCCAAGATCAGCCAACCGGTGGAGGCCTGCCTCTATATCCGCACCGAAGGCCTGGCCCAACATGTCCATAACATCGTCGTGGCCGAACCCGGCTCCCATCTGCACATCATTACCGGCTGCACCACCCACCCAGGCGTCACCTCCGGCCTGCATCTGGGCATTTCCGAATTTTATGTCAAAAAAGGCGCCCATCTGACCTTTACCATGGTCCATAACTGGGCGGAAAACGTCCACGTCCGGCCGCGCTCGGCCATCATCGTCGAGGAGGGCGGGGTCTATCTGTCCAATTACATCGTGCTCAAACCGGTAAAATCGGTGCAGATGTATCCCAGCGTGCGGCTGGTGGGGGCTGGGGCCGTAGCCCGCCTCAATTCCGTGGTGGTGGCCCACCCGGGCTCCGAACTGGACCTGGGGGGCAAAGTCGTCCTGGAAGCCCCTTATAGTCGGGCCGAGGTCATCGCCCGCACCGTGACCACCGGCGGCACCGCCATCGCCCGGGGCCACCTCATCGGCAAGGTGCCCAATATCAAGGCCCACCTGGAGTGCCGGGGCCTGATCCTGGCCAAACAGGGCATCATGTACGCGGTCCCCGAACTGACCGGCGAAGTGGCCGGCGTCGAGATGTCCCACGAGGCCGCAGTGGGCCGCATCGCCCAAGAGGAAATCGAATATCTCATGGCCCGGGGCCTCACCGAAGAAGAAGCCGCCTCCACCATTGTCCGGGGCTTCCTCAACGTCGAGATCGAAGGCCTGCCCCAGGCCCTGAAAGATGACATCGAACGCACCATCCAAGAGACCGAAAAGGGCCTGTAGCCCAGAATACAACTGTCTTCAGCAAAGGGGGCCGGGGAACCCCGCCCCTTGCCCCCTACCCCTCCCACCGGAAATAATCCTTGCAGAAGACCCGGTTTTATGATACAAAGAGGTATACTCTCCGATGATTGCGTCTACACCAATTTACTTATAGAAGATCATGCGCCGCAACCGCTATCAACGCAAGCAATTGCAGGAAAACAAGCTCTATCTCATCAACGAGGTTTCCCGCATTGTCAATCTCTCCCAGAAACGCATCCGGGAGTACGAAAAGGAAGGGTTTGTCAAACCCATCCGGGAAAACAGCACCAACAACCGCTTGTATTCCGAGTTTGAAATCGCCCAGATTCAGCGCATCAACTCCCTCATTCACGACCGCGGCTTTACCCTGGCCTGCCTGAAAAATCTCATGGTCCTGGCCCCCTGCTGGAACATCTTCGACTGCCAGGTCAAAGAACAGTGTGCCGCCTATCAACTGCCCTGGCGCCCCTGTTACGAAGTCCGGGAGTACCGGGAGACCAGTTGCAACGGCCCGTGTGAACGCTGTGCCATCTGGCTGAACCGGGAAGTTCCCAAGACCCCGGTGCTGGAACAGTTTCCCCACGAAAAGTGAGCCCCGCGGCCGCCTCCGACCATCACCCTGCCATCCCCCCCCCAGCGCCCCCGGCCGTGGCCGTTGTCGGCTACGCCAATTGTGGCAAAACCACCCTGATCTGTCGGCTTCTGACCTTAGCCCGGGATCAAGGTCTGCGGGTGGCGGCGGTGAAGCACAGCCACAAGGCCCTGGACCCGGAGCCCCCCGGCAAGGATACCCGGCGCTTCCGCCAGGCCGGGGCCCAAACCGTGGCCTTGGCCGGTCCCGGCCTGCTGCAGATCACCCAGACCCTGCCGGTTGATCCGCCCCTACCGGCAGTGTTGGCCTCTCTCCCCCCGGAGGTGGACCTGATCCTGGTGGAGGGGTATAAACAGGCCCCTCTGCCCAAATTGGTGTTTGTAACCGGGGCCGCACCGCCGCCTGGCTTGACCAATATCCTGGCCTACATCAGCGACACCCCCGTAGACACCACTTTACCGGTCTTCAACCGGGATGACCCCCACGCGATCTGGAGGTTTCTCCAACAATGGCTGCGCCGTTAATCACCGGCGCTGTCCTGGCAGGGGGGCGGAGTCGCCGGCTGGGGCGGGATAAGGCCATCCTGCCCTTGGCGGGCCGGCCCCTGGCCCGTTGGGTGATTGAGGCCCTCTCGCCCTGGACGGCCGATGTCTGGCTCAGCACCAATCAGCCATGTGCCCATGTGTCCTTGGGATACCCCTGTGTCATTGATCTCTGGCCCGGACGAGGGGCCTTGGGGGGGCTGCTCAGCGTCATGCTGGTAGCCCAGGGGGAGTGGATCCTCCTGGCGGCCTGCGATACCCCGTTGCTGCAGCCGGCCCTCCTGCAGGCCATGGTCAGGCAGGGTGGCCGGGGAGGACGGGATGCTGTGGTCTGTCAATCCAGTCGCGGGCTGGAGCCCCTCCCGGGTCTTTTTCACATCCGCTTACAGCCCCGGGTCCAGGCGCAGGTCCAGGCCGGCCTCTTGCCGCTGCGCACTCTCCTGGCCGCCTGCCGGACCGTCATCCTCCCCCCGGAGGAAGTCCAGCGCCATGACCCTGAGGAGCGCTCTTTCTTCAATATCAATACGCCGGCCGACTTGGCCGCGGCCGCCGCCCGCTGCCGCCTCGACCTATAATTGGGGTTGGAGGAGGGGTGGCAGAAAGGTGGAGGGGGCCAGATGCGATGCCCCGGACCCGGCCGCCAGGCTCCGCTTACTCAGGCAGCTCCCGGTTGATCTCCTCCAGGCACTGCCAGAGGCGGCGCACCTGGGGATGGAGGTGCCATTCCTCCGGTTTGGTGGCATAGGCCTCGCCGTCGTTGATAAACTGATACAGGTAGACCTCACAGGCCCGGTATTCTTCCTGGCCGCCGGCCCACCGGGTGAAGTTGCCCGGGAAGATGCCGGCCAGGCGCCAGCGCCGCCCCCACTTCAGGGTGGCGGCCTGGGTGATGGTATGCCAGGTCTCCAAAAAGGTCGTCAGGTATTCGGCGCCCGAGACTTTGGCCATCTGATACATTACTTTCCCGATCAGGGCCATGAGGCCATGCCGCCGCAATTCCGGGCGTGTGCCGGCAAAGGAAAATTCGATCTGGAGATTGCGCGCCAACTTGGTCATGATGCCGCCGGCCACCAGGCGGCCGGTGGCGGTGTCCTCGGCCACGATCATGCAATGGGGCCGGTCCTGGCCCGCCTCCCAGTCGTCATCGCAGACAAAATGCGCAGGATAATCTTCCGGGAAGAGGATAAAATCATGAAGGGAGCCGTAGACTTCAGGATAGGCCTGCCGCCAGAGGTCCGCCGCCCCGGCAAAGTCAGTCGTCCGCAATGGCCGGATGAGGAAGCGGCCGTCGGCAGAGGTTAAAGGTTGCGGTCGCACCCAGACCACCTGTTTCTCCCGGATCGGCCGCCGCCGGCAGCTCTGGCCCATTTGGCCATAGGGCTGGTAGGGAGTCATATCAAGAAATCTCATACCTCTTGACCCCTTTCATCCTTCCCTGTCACCATCTCGTAGCCTGTTCAACCCAACAAGCGTCCCACCTGAAACGCCGGGCCGCGGGGGTCCACCGGCAGGCTGGCCAAGGGTGTTTTATTATTGATTAAGTTGAGATAAACCCCGGCCTCTTCCACCTGACCCACCAGGATAACCCCCACCAGGCGGCCGTCCTGGATGACCAGGCGACGGTAGCGGCGGCTCTTGGCGTCGTGTTCTGTATAGACCTCACAAGACGGCTCATCCGCCCTGACCCGGCCACCGGCGATAATCCGGGTCGGCCCCACCGCAAAGGTATTCTGGGGCAGCAGGCCGCCATAGGTGCGCTCATAGCCCGCCATATTGACACCGGCAATGCGGCCCTGTTCCACCGCGGCCGGCCAGATGGCGAAATAGGACCGCTGGCCGGTGAGGCGGTCGCTGGGCAAAACACAGTCACCTGCGGCAAAGATATCCGGCGGGCCAAGGCAGAGGCGGTTATCAACCAACAGGCCCCGGGGATTGCTCAGGCCGGCGCTTGCCAGAAATTCGGTATTGGGGGTGACGCCGATACCGAAAATGACCAGATCCGCCGGGATCTCCGAGCCATCGGTGAGCATCACCCCGGTCACCCGGCCCTTCTGACCGGACAGGGCCGCGGGCACAGCGTGAAAGCGCAGGGCAACGCCGACCGCCTGCAAGGCCTCATGCAGCAGCGCCGCCGCCGTGGCGTCCAAGAGGTTGCTCAGCACCTGCGCCTTGCGGGCCACCAGGGTAACGTCGTACCCGGCCTGTGCCAAGGCCTGGGCCGTCTTGATGCCCACCAGACCGGAGCCCACCACCGCCACCCGCAGGCCAGGCCGGAGCATTTGCTGCATGGCCTGAAACTCGCCAAACGTGCGGATGGTAAAGATCCCCGCTAAGTCCTCCCCGGGAATCCCCGGCAGCAAAGGCCGGGCACCGCTGGCCACCAGCAGCCGGTCGTAGGCCAGGCTGGCGCCGTCGGCCAGGACTACGGTTTTTGCCGCCGGCTCCACCTCCACCACCCGCCGGCCCAGGACCGGCTGGAACCGCCAGGTCTGATAATAATCCCGGGCCTTGAGCCAAAGGTCCTTTTCCTGGATGTCCCCGCCCAGAAGATAGGTCAGGAGCGGCCGGCAGTAAGGTGGATAAGGCTCGTCGCTGATAATGGTAATCTCTGCCTGGGGGGCCAACTGCCTGAGGGTCTCGGCCCCGGCTAAGCCGGCGGCACTGTTGCCGATGATCACAGCCCGCATACCGCACCTCGCAATCAAGTCAGGGATCAACGGGTACAAGTAATTCCTGGATTTCCCGGGTTTTCAATCTTTTTTCCTCTCTCGGCTCACACTCCATGGCTCACGCTTGCCTTACTGCACCCGCAGGCGGGGATCCACCAGGGCATAGGAGATATCAGCCAGGAGATTGCCCAACAGCGTCAAGACAGCGCCGATGACCAGCAGGCCCATGACCAGCGGGTAGTCCCGGGACATGACCGCGCCGTAAAACAGTTGCCCCATACCCGGGATGGCAAAGATGGACTCGAAAATAACCCCACCGCCGATGAGGCCGGGCACCGACAACCCCAATATCGTCACCACCGGCAACAGGGCGTTGCGCATG
>CALGOE010000045.1 GCA_937958145.1 uncultured Desulfobacca sp. | reverse complement strand
TCCCGGGAATTGACCCTCATCGGCCTGACCGGGACGAACGGCAAAACCACCACCTCCTATCTTCTGGAAGCCATCTGGCAGGCCAGCGGTGTCCCGGTCGGGGTTATCGGCACAGTGAATTGTCGTTTTGCCGGCCAGGTGCGGCCGTCGCCGGTGACCACGCCCGAATCCCTGGACCTGCAAACCCTGCTGCGGGAGATGCGGCGGGCCCAGGTTGCCTGTGCCATTATGGAAGTCTCTTCCCATGCCCTGGATCTGAAACGGGTCCACGCCAGTCATTTTGCCGCGGCCGTGTTTACGAATCTCTCCCAGGACCATTTGGATTATCATCAGGATATGGAGTCCTATTTTGCCGCCAAAAGCCGCCTGTTCACCGAGGTCTTAACCGCCCATGGTGCCGGCGGCCTGGCGGTGCTCAATCAGGACGATCCCTGGGGGCAGAGACTCCTGCGCCTCGTCGGGACGCCGGTGCTCACCTATGGTTATGCCAAGGGCGCCCAGGTCCGCCCCCGGCGTTACCAGCTGGCCCCAGACGGTATTCAGGCCCTGTTGGATACCCCGGCCGGCCCTCTGGAAATCACCTCGCCGCTTTTGGGGCACTATAATCTGGCCAACATCCTGGCGGCGGTGGCCACGGCCCTGGGGATGGGCCTGGAGCCGGAACCTATCGTCAACGGTCTGGCCAGCCTCACCGGTGTGGACGGCCGCCTGGAACCCGTGGCCGTGGCCGGGCAGCCCCTGGTGTTGGTGGATTATGCCCACACGCCCGATGCCCTGGCCCAGGTTCTGAAGGCCGTGCGCGCCTTGCCGTTTCGCCGTCTGATTACGGTCTTTGGCTGCGGCGGCGACCGGGACCGGACCAAGCGCCCCCTCATGGCCCAGGCCGCGGCCCAGGGCAGTGATCTGGTTATCGTTACCAGTGACAATCCCCGCACCGAAGATCCCCTGGTGATCATCGACCAGATTGTGGCGGGGTTGCAGGAATTGGGCTGGCCCCGCCTGGCGGAGCCTGACGTGGAGGCCACGGGGCGCGGCTACCTGGTCGTCCCGGACCGCCGTCAAGCCATCCGTCTGGCCGTGGCTGTGGCCGCCCCTGGTGACGTTGTGCTCCTGGCCGGCAAAGGCCATGAAACCTATCAGATCATCGGGACGAAACGCTACCATTTTGACGACCGGGAAGAGGCCCGCCGGGCCCTCTGGCAGCGGGCCCGAACCCAGGAAGACCGGACGACCTGGGACCAAGCCCGAGCGGATGGATCATCATGACCGCCCATTTTTCTCTGCAAGAAATCGTCCAGGCCACCGGCGGCGTCCTGCAGCAGGGACGGCCCGAGGCCCGCTTTGTGGGGCTGAGCACCGATTCCCGCACCGCCCAAGCCGGGCAGATTTTCCTGCCCCTGCCGGGCGAACGGTTCGACGGGCATGATTTCATCGGTGCGGCTTTGCGGCGCGGCGTGGCAGCCGTGGTGGCCAGCACCACGTGGGCCCGCCGCCATCACGTCGCCCTGCCGGCGGCAGTGGGACTCGTCCTGGTGCCAGACACCCTCAGGGCCCTGGGGGATTTGGCCCATTTCTGGCGCCGGCGTTTCCAGGGACCGGTGGTGGCCATAACCGGCAGCTGCGGCAAGACCACCACCAAGGAAATGATCGCCCGGGTCCTGGAAAGCCGTTACCGGGTGCTGAAAAACGAACTGAACCTGAACAATCTCATCGGCATGCCTCAGACGCTCTTGCACCTCTCGCCCGACCATGAGGTGGCGGTGGTGGAGTGCGGCATGAACCGTTTTGGCGAAATCCGCCGTCTGGCCCAGATCGCCCAGCCCGATATTGCGGTCCTGACCAACGTCCATCCGGCCCATCTGGAAGGGGTGGGATGCCTGGAGGGCGTTGCCCGGGCCAAGACCGAGATGGTCGAAGGCCTCAGTGCCAACGGGGTCGTGATCTACAACGCCGACGACCAACAGCTCCAGGAAGCCTTAGGCCGCTTTTCTGGCCGCACCCTCAGTTTCGGCTTTTCTGCCGGAGCCGAGGTGCAGGTCCTGTCGGTTTCGCCGGCTGGTCCTTGGGGTCAAGAGGTTATCTGGCGGCATCGGCAGCACACCTGGAACCTGCAGCTGCAACTCCCGGGCAAACATCAGATCTACAATGCCCTGGCCGCAGTGGCCGTGGGTTTGACCCTGGGAGTGGCGCCGCCCCAAATGGCCGCCGCCTTGAGCAGCTTCAAAAGTCCGGAAAAGCGCTCCCAGGTGTTCTGCCACGAATCGGGCCTTATCATTTACAACGATTGTTATAACGCCAACCCCGGCTCCATGCGCATGGCCCTGCAGACGTTGGCCACCCTGCCCCGCCGGGGACGCATCGTGGCCGCGTTGGGAGACATGCTGGAATTGGGGGAGGCCACGGCACACTGTCACCGTGATGTGGGGGCCCTGGCGGCCCGATTGGGGGTTGACCTCCTGGTTATCTGCGGGAAGCATAACCATGCCGTCAAGGCCGGCGCCCTGGCCGCCGGCATGCCGGCCCAGCGCCTCCATGCTGTTTCCTCTCATGCCGACGGCGCCCGCATCATCAAAGAATTCTGTCAGCCTGGAGATATTCTTTTGGTCAAGGGCTCCCGGGGGGCCCGAATGGAGAAAATCCTCCAATGCCTGGAATAAAACCTGTATTGCGGCGCGTTCCGTCGAACCCGCCGGCACCCGACGGGAACGGAGAACCCTAACTGTGCTTTACCATCTCTTCTATCCCTTAAAATCCGTTTTCGGCGGCTTTAACGTCTTCCGGTACATCACCTTCCGGTCGATTTACGCCATTCTGACCGCCCTGATCATCTGTTTTCTGGTGGGCCCCTGGGTAATCCGCCAGCTGCAGAAACATCAGATCGGCCAGTATATCCGGGAAGATGGCCCGGCATCCCATTTCAGCAAAGCCGGCACTCCCACCATGGGTGGCATCTTGATCATCGGCGCCACCCTGGCGACCACGCTGTTATGGGCGGATCTGACCAATCCCTACATCTGGCTGTTGATTTTCGTCACCATCGGCTTCGGCGGGATCGGTTTTCTGGACGATTACCTGAAACTCATTAAGAAAAACAATCGGGGCCTGTCCGGGCGCAATAAATTGGTGGGCCAGGTCGTGGTCGCGGCTCTGGTGGCGGCCTGGCTTTACTCCCTGCCCGGCTTTGACACCACCTTAACCCTGCCGTTTTTTAAGGATGTGCGGCCAGATCTAAGTTGGGGTTTTATCCCGGTGGCCATCTTTATCATTGTGGGTTCGGCCAATGCCGTCAACCTGACGGACGGCCTGGACGGCCTGGCCATCGGGCCGGTTACCATTGCCGCGGCGTTCTATATGATCTTTGCCTACTTGAGCGGCAACATCAAAATCGCCGAATACCTCCAGATCCCCTACGTGCGGGGGGCCGGCGAATTAGCCATCTTCTGCGCCGCC
Source organism: uncultured Desulfobacca sp. (assembly GCA_937958145.1). Classification (GTDB taxonomy): domain Bacteria; phylum Desulfobacterota; class Desulfobaccia; order Desulfobaccales; family Desulfobaccaceae; genus Desulfobacca. The sequence continues at coordinate 11,786 of CALGOE010000045.1, read as the reverse complement.
CTGGTGGGCGCCGGCATGGGCTTTTTATGGTACAATTCCTATCCCGCCCAGGTCTTCATGGGCGATGTGGGGGCCTTGGCTCTGGGCGGCATTTTGGGGACGGTGGCCATCGCCACCAAACAGGAAATTTTATTGGCCCTGGTGGGCGGCATCTTTGTCGTGGAGGCCCTGTCGGTAATCATTCAGGTCACCTTTTTTAAGGTAACCAACGGCCGGCGCATTTTTCGGATGGCGCCCATTCATCATCATTATGAACTCAAGGGCTGGCCGGAACCGAAAGTGATTGTCCGCTTCTGGATTCTGGCCCTGATCTTGGGGCTTTTAGCCCTCAGCACCTTAAAACTGCGCTGATATGGCTTAGGATCATGGATCTGACCGGGAAAAAGGCTTTGGTGGTAGGGTTGGGCAAGACGGGCCTGGCCCTCTGCCGTTTTCTAACGGCGCAAGGGGCATCGGTCACGGCCACGGACAGCAGCCCGGCCGGCAGCCTCACCGCGGCCCTGGAGGCTCTGCAGGGCCTGCCCCTCACCCTTGAGGTCGGCGTGCCCGAACCTGCCACCTGGCCGGAGCAGGATCTCATCGTCCTCAGCCCCGGGGTAGCGCCGGAACTGCCCTGGCTCCAGGAAGCCGCCAAACGGGGGACGCCGGTGCTGGGCGATCTGGAGGTGGCCAGCCATTTCTTCCGCCTGCCGGTGCTAGCCATCAGCGGTACCAATGGCAAGACCACGACCACGACCCTGGTGGGGGAACTGCTCCGGGCCTCGGGCCGACATCCCCTGGTAGGCGGCAACATCGGCACGCCCCTGGTGGAAATGGTGGCGGCCCAGAACCAGGCTGATTCCCTGGTGGTGGAAATCAGCAGCTTTCAATTGGATACCGCGCCATCTTTCCATGCCCAGGCCGCCGCCCTTTTGAACGTCAGCGCTGACCATCTGGACCGCTATCCGGACCTCCAGGCTTATGCCCGCTCCAAGGCCGGGCTTTTTCGGAACCAGACGCCGGCTGATCTGGCCATCCTCAACGCCGATGATCCCCTGGTGGCCGGCCTCGCCCCCACCTTGCCAAGCCGGGTTTATTTCTTCTCGCAGCACAACCCCCAGATTTGCGGGGCCTGGCTTGCCGGCGACAGCCTGCATATCCGTTTGGCCTCCGGTCTGGCCGCGGCGCTGCCGGTAAAAGACATAAAACTGACCGCAGGCCATGACTTGGAAAATATCATGGCCGCCCTGCTCCTGGCCCTGGAAATGGGCGCAGACATCGACGCCTGTGCCCAGGTCTTAAACCGGTTTGGCGGCCTGCCCCACCGCTTGGAGTGGGTGGCCGAAGTGGCTGGCGTGGATTTTTACGACGATTCCAAAGGAACGAATGTGGGCGCCGTGGTCCGGGCCCTCGAGTACTTTGACCGGCCCATCGTCCTGATCGCCGGCGGCCGCGATAAGGGCGGCGATTACGCCCCCCTGGTTCCCCTGGTCCGGCAAAAAGTCCGGCAACTGGTTCTTTTGGGGGAAGCCAAAGAAGCGATGGCCGCTGCCCTCCACGGTCAGGCCCCCATCCGGCTGGCCGCCGACCTGCCCGAGGCCGTCCGCCTGGCCGCGGCCGCGGCTCGACCGGGGGATGTCGTCTTGCTGTCACCGGCCTGTTCCAGTTTCGATATGTTTCACGATTATGCGGAACGAGGGCGGGTTTTCCAACAGGCTGTCAAGGAGTTGCGCCATGGCTGAGCAGACCCCCAACGCACCGGCCCCTGAATATGATCATTACTTGATGCTGGCTGCCATACTGCTCCTGGGTCTGGGGTTGATTATGGTCTATAGTGCCAGCGGCGTGGTGGCCTATGACCGCTACCAGGATTCAGCCTATTTCCTGAAAAAGCAGCTCCTCTTCGCCCTCTTGGGGATCGGCCTGATGCTTTTTATCCGGCGGGTGCCCTACCAGACCTACAACCGTTATGTTTACCCGATCCTCCTGATCAGTCTGATCCTGCTCATTCTGGTCCTGATCCCCGGCATCGGCGTCAGGATCCGCAGCGCCTCCCGCTGGCTGAAATTCGGGCCCTTGGTCATCCAGCCCTCGGAATTTGCCAAGTTGGCCATCATCATGTTCCTGGCCTATTCCATGGCCCGGAAACAGGAGAAAATCCAATACTTTTCCATCGGTTTTCTCCCCCATATCATCGTCGCCGGCATTTTCATCCTCTTAATCGAAAAAGAGCCCGATTTTGGCACCGCTCTCTCCATCGCCGGCATTACCTTTTTGATGCTCTTTGTGGGCGGCACCCGCATCACCCATATTCTCCTGGCGGTATTGGCCGCCTCGCCCCTGTTGGTATACGTCATTATCAAGAATCAGATGCGCATCGGCCGCATTGTCACCTTTCTGGACCCCTGGAAATATGCTTCCGACCAGGGTTATCAATTGATCCATTCGCTCTATGCCATCGCCTCCGGCGGGCTCATGGGTCTGGGTATCGGCAAAAGCCGGGAAAAATTGTTCTATCTCCCCGATGCCCACACTGACTTCATCTACTCCATCCTGAACGAGGAATTGGGGCTGATCGGGGCCGTCACGGTCATCAGCCTCTTTGTCATTCTGGTGGTCCGGGGTTTTATCATCAGTTTACGGGCCCCGGACATTTTTGGCTCGTATCTGGCCATGGGCCTGACCTCCCTCATCGGCCTGCAGGCGGCCATCAACATGGCGGTGGTCACCGGCCTGATGCCGACCAAAGGGTTGTCGCTGCCCTTCCTCAGCTACGGCGGCTCGTCATTGCTGGTCAACATGATTGCAGTGGGGATATTGTTGAACATCAGTGCCCAGAGCCAGCGCCCCCAGGAATCCTATCGCCGGGACAAGGCGTGACCGGCCTCGCAAGGGAACGTATGACCATTTCCGGTGCCGACCACCAGCCTGACCATCCCCGCCGCCTCATGATTGCAGCCGGCGGCACGGGGGGGCATTTGTATCCGGGCCTGGCCCTGGCCCAGGAATTTCGGCGCCGTTATGACGCGGCCGTCAGCTTCCTGACCACGCCCAAAGCCGTGACCCTGGAGATCTTGCGCCAATATGATTTCCCTTGGGAAACTCTGGATACTCCGGCCCTGCAGGGCACCGGTTGGGGACGACGCTTCCTGAATCTCTTGCGCCTGCCCGGCAGCATCTGGCAGGCCGGTCGCATCCTGCGGCAGCACCGGCCCCGTCTGGTGGTGGGCATGGGCGGCTATATTTCCGGACCGGTGGGCCTGGCCGCCCGGAAATTGGGCATACCGCTGGTCATTCATGAACAGAACGCGGTGTTCGGGGCGGCCAATCGCTATCTGGGGCGTTGGGCCGATACCATCTTCCTCTCTTTTCCCGAGTCTGAGGGGAATCCGGCGCCGCAACGTTCGGTCTGGTCCGGCAATCCCATCCGGCCCGAATTCTGCGCGCCGCCCCCTCAACCGCGGCCGCCGGAGCCTTTTACCATTCTGATCATGGGGGGGTCACAGGGCGCCCACCATCTCAATATGCAGATGTTGGCCGCCCTGCCCTTGCTGCAACCTCTGCAAGACCGGCTGCATTGCATCCACCTCTCCGGTCCGGCGGATCAGGCTGCAGTGGAGCAGGGTTATCGGGCTGCCGGGATGAGCGCCACGGTTCTGGCCTTCAGCCCCCAGGTGCGGGACTTCATGCACCGGGCCCATGTGGTGTTGTGTCGGGCCGGGGCTTCCACCCTGGCGGAGTTGACAGCCCTGGGGCGGGTGGGCATCCTGGTCCCCTACCCCCATGCCGCCAACCACCACCAGGAAAAAAATGCCGCCTATGCCGCCAGGGCCGGGGCTGCTTTTTTGATCCTGAATCAAGAGTTGACGGGAGAGAAAATTACTGCCATGATAGAACAACTCTTCCACCATCCCGACCAATTACAACAGATGGAAAGCAACAGCCGGGCCCTGGGCCGTCCCCAGGCCGCCGCGGTTATTGTCCAGGAGTGTAAAAAATTTCTCTCATAAAAGGCAAAACTCGTTATAATATGGTGGAAGATTTTTCTCTCTTCTTCCCAGGGCGTTAAAAAAAGCGGACTCCAGTCCTGAGATCCCTTGCCAGGCCCTGGAGTTCGGGACAACAGGTGGTGCCATGAATCTCTCAGCCAGACATTTTCATTTCATCGGTATCGGCGGCATCGGCATGAGCGGCCTGGCCGAGCTGTTGGTCCGCCAGGGGTATACCGTCAGCGGCTCTGATCTGGCAGCCAATGCCCTGACACAAAAACTGCAGGGGCTGGGAGTGCGGTTTTTCCAGGGGCATGCCCCGGAGCACATCAACGGCTCCGATCTGGTGGTCATTTCCTCGGCCATCGGGGTGGACAACCCCGAATTGCGGGCGGCTCAGGCCCACGGGCTGCCGATCTTTTCCCGGGCCCAGATGCTGGCGGCCCTGATGGCCGGCAAAAAGGCCATAGCCGTGGCCGGCACCCACGGCAAAACCACGACCACCACCATGGTGGCTTCGGTGCTCCGTCAGGGTGGTCTCGGGCCGTCGGTCATGGTCGGCGGCGTGGTGGATACCCTGGGCAGCAACGCAGCCTGGGGTCCCGGACAGGTCTTTGTGGCCGAAGCCGATGAGAGCGACGGTTCCTTCCTGGCTTATCAACCCCACGTCGCCGTCGTGACCAATGTCGATCGGGACCACCTGGATCATTATCGGGATCTCCAGCATATTAAGGAAGTTTTTCGCGCCTTCATTAGGCGCATCCAGCCGGATGGCTTTCTGGTGGCCTGTCTGGACGATCCCCATCTCCGGGCCATTCTCAACGGCGCCCCTCCGCACCTCATTACCTACGGCCTGCAGACTGAGGCCGTTTATCAGGCCCGCCAGATCACCATCAACGAGCGGGGCAGCATCTACACTCTGGTCCGGCATGGCCAGCCCCTGGGGGAGATTTCTCTGCCCCTGGCCGGCCGTCACTATGTCTGCAATTCCCTGGCCGCGGCCGCGGTGGGTTTCGCCTTGGGCCTCAGTTTCAATGACATCCAGACCGGCTTGGCCCAGACCGGACGGATCAAACGGCGCTTTGAGTTCAAGGGCGCCGTCCAGGGCATTACCGTCATTGACGACTATGGCCACCACCCCACCGAAATCCAGGTGACCCTGGCGGCCATGGCCCAGGCCTTTGCCGGCAGGCGGCTGGTGGTAGCCTTTCAGCCCCACCGCTACAGCCGGACCCAGGCCCTGCTTAAGGAATTCTTTCATGCCTTCGCGGACGCCCACCTCCTCTATCTGACGGATATTTACGGCGCCGGCGAAGCACCGATCCCGGGGCTGTCGGGATATGACCTTTATCGCGGCGTTCAGGAGTCGGGACATGCCGCTGTGGCCTATGTGCCCGACCGCCGGGTGCTGGCCGAGATTCTCCGGGACCAGGTCCGCCCGGGGGATGTCGTGGTCACCATGGGCGCCGGGGACATCTGGCGCACCGGTGAGGAACTGCTTCAGCTTTTGGAGTCCCGTGCCGGAGAGGAACTTCCCTGCTTCAACTCCTACGTCGTTCCTGTTGCGGAGATCTGTTAGCCATGACCTATGCCCGCAGTTACGCCACCAGCCGCCGGCCCCAGAAAATCAAGCGATTCCGGCGCACCTCCAACAAAAGGAAGATCCCCAAGCTGCATTTCCGGCAGAACGCCTTTCGCCGCCGCGCCAACCTGTGGCCCAAGATCAAGGCCTTCATCCTGACCACCGGCTGTCTGATCGGCGCCGTTGTCGTCCTGGCCGGCTTCAGCCTGGTGTTGGTGGCCGGCTATCAATATCTCCTGACCATGCCGCATTTTTGTATCAAGGATGCCGACGGCATCACCATCGTCGGCCAGGTCCGCTCTCATCCCGAGGCAGTCCTGCGGGAGATGCACATCAAACCCGGGATCAGCCTCCTGGCGGTCCAACCTCTGAAAATAGAAAAGGCCTTGCTGCAGCAGCCCTGGATCGAACACGCCGAACTGAGCCGAGTCTGGCCGGATCAGATCCGAGTGGTCGTCCGGGAGCATCAACCGGTGGCCTTGGTGAAGATCGACAAGAAACTCTATCTCATGAACAACCGGGGCATCCTCTTCAAGGCCATGGAACCCCATGATCCCCACGAATTTCCGGTCATCACAGGTCTGGAGTTGGAGCATTTCCAGCGGATCGGGGGCACCATGTCTCCTCTGTTGGCCAAGGTGTTTGACTTCATGGAGCTTTTGCAGGAAAAGGATCACTTCCTGTCATTGGCAACGGTGGCCGAAATTCATGTGGACGCGGAACGGGGTTTTACCATCTATCCCTCTGAGTTCAATATCGGGTTAAGCTTAGGTTTTCGAGACTATAAACAGAAATTGGCAAACCTGCAAAAGGTCTTGCCGCACCTGCAACAACACGGCGAACTGGCTAAAATTGACCGCATTGACCTGAACTACCCACAGCGGGTTCTGGTCAGATTAAAACAGAACGAACACTTGCAACCTTGAGGGGAACATTGTGGGGCAGGATCTCATTGTAGGGTTGGATATCGGGACAACTAAAATATGTGCCGTCATCGGCGAGTTGCGCAATAATTTTTTGGAAATTATCGGCATCGGCACGCATCCTTCCCAGGGGCTGCGCAAAGGCGTGGTGGTGAATATTGACAACACCGTCAAATCCATCCGACGCGCCATTGAAGAAGCGGAACTCATGGCCGGCTGTGAAATCCGCTCGGTCTATACCGGCATCGCCGGCGGTCACATCAAAGGTTTCAACAGCCAGGGGATCATCGCCATTAAAAGTCGGGAAGTGACCCAGGCCGACATCAACCGGGTCATCGATGCGGCCAAGGCGGTGGCCATTCCGCTGGACCGGGAAGTTATCCATATCCTGCCCCAGGAATTTAAAGTGGATGGCCAGGACGGCATCAAGGACCCCATCGGCATCCACGGGGTCCGGTTGGAAGCCGCCGTCCACATCGTTACCGGCGCCGTGGCGGCCGTCAATAACATCATCAAATGCTGCAATAAAGCCGGTCTGGACGTGGCCGACATCGTCCTGCAAAGCCTGGCGTCCGGAGAAGCGGTTCTGGCCGAAGAAGAAAAAGAAGTCATGGTCGCCCTCATTGATCTGGGCGGCGGCACCACGGATTTGGCCATCTTCAGCGATAATTCCATTAAACACAGTTGGGTCCTGGCCTTGGGCGGCAACAACCTGACCAACGATATCGCCGTGGGCCTGCAAACCGCCATCCCGGAGGCCGAAAAACTGAAACAACTCCACGGCTGCACCCTGAACGCCCTGGAAGACCGGAATGAACAGATCGAAATCCCCGGCCTGGGCGGCCGCAAGGCCCGGACCCTCTCCAAGGGCATTCTGGCCGAAATCATCCATCTGCGGGTGGAAGAGATCTTGACCCTGATCCACAAAGAAATCATCCGGGCCGGTTTCGAGCTGCCCATGATTTCCGGGATCATCGTTACCGGCGGCGGCTCCATGCTCAACGGCCTGCCGGAATTGTGTGAAGAAATTCTGGGCGTGCCCACCCGCCGGGGCTTCCCGGTGGGCGTGGGCGGGCTCACCGATGTCATCAACAATCCGGCCTATGCCACCGCCGTCGGCCTGGCCCTGTACGGCGCCCGTTCCCGGGGGGGCCAGACCCGGGATTCCTTCCGCATCCGGGATCAGAACATTTTCAATCGCATCCTGGCCCGCATGAAAAAATGGTTTAAAGAGGTAGTCTAAGGGGCAGCACCCCAGGCATTGGCCCAGCAAACAGGTATCAGGTTAATTTCTTAGCTATATCGGGGCAGATTTTGCAACTCAGGGAGGGGTATTAGGAATGAAAATAGAAATGGTGGAACAAGAAACGTCTGCCAAGATCAAGGTTATCGGCGTCGGCGGCGGCGGCGGCAATGCCATCAATGACATGATCAAGGCCCAGTTGGTAGGGGTGGATTTCCTCAGCGCCAATACCGATGCCCAGGCATTGGTGCTGAATCAGGCTCCCGTTAAGATCAACATCGGTTTGGCCCTCACCAAAGGTTTGGGCGCCGGCGGCGATCCTGAAGTCGGCCGCAACGCCGCCCTGGAAGATGCCGATGTCCTCCGGGAAGCCCTGAAAGGCTCTGACATGGTCTTCATCACCGCCGGCATGGGCGGCGGCACCGGCACCGGCGCCGTTCCCGTCGTGGCGGAAATCTGCAAAGACCTGGGGGCCCTGACCGTCGCCGTGGTCACCAAGCCATTTTTCTTCGAAGGCCGCAAACGTCTGCGTCAGGCCGAAGCCGGTATTGAGGCCACCAAAAAAGTCGTGGACACCCTGATCACCATCCCCAATGACCGCCTCCTGAGCGTCGCCCCGAAGAATACGCCGGCCATGGAAGTATTCCGCATGGCCAATGAAGTCCTGGTCTACGCGGTCAAGGGTATCTCCGACCTGATCATGGTCACCGGCCACATCAACGTCGATTTTGCCGACGTCCGCACCATCATGAGCGAGATGGGTATGGCCATCATGGGCACCGGCATTTCCAGCGGCAACAACCGGGCCATCGAAGCCGCCAAGAAGGCCATCTCCAGCCCCCTGCTGGAAGACCTCTCCATCCGCGGCGCCCGGGGCATCCTCATCAACATCACCAGCGGCACGGAATTCACCCTGGACGAAATGAAAGAAGCTGCCGCCATCATCCAGGAAGAGGCCCACGAAGACGCCAACATCATCTTCGGCTGGGTCGTGGATGACAGCCTGGGAGAGGAAGTGCGGGTCACCGTCATCGGCACCGGTATCGGCAAAAAGCCCGATATTGAGGAAATCCGCCCCCCCAAAGGCATTTCCACGGCAACCGAGGCCCTGGATGTGCCCACCATTATCCGCAAGAGCACCGAGCAGATTCCCCCAGTGGCCAGGGTGGGAAGTCAGTCCTCGGTTTCAGGCCCCGAGTCCAGGAAGAAATCCCGGCTGGAACTGCTCCACAGCAAAAAGAGCATCGTCCATCCGGACTTGCACTATGAGGAGGATGAACTGGACACGCCCACGTTTCTCCGGCAGGCTGACTGAGGCCGGAGCAGCGGTGTACCGGTTTCCAGGCCGGTAAAAGTCGTGCCCCCTGCGTATGTCAAAAAAGATTAAAGCCCACCTTGCCGACCTGCTGGCACGGGAACAGGGCGCTGTTGTCCGGGAATGGGGCCATCGGCTGCCGGTGGCCCTGGTCTACCCCCACGAGTACGCGGTGGGGATGAGCAACCTGGGCTTCCAGACCGTCTACCATCTCATCAATGAGCACCCCGACCTCACCTGCGAACGGGCCTTTCTGCCGAGCCCGGAGGACGAGGAGGAATACCGCCGCAGTCAAACGCCCCTGTTATCCCTGGAATCCCAGCGTCCCCTGACGGATTTTGCCGTTGTCGCTTTTTCCCTGTCTTTCGAGCCCGATTACCTTAATGTTCTCAAAATCCTGGAACTGGCCCGCCTCCCCCTCCTGGCGGCCCAGCGCCATGAACGGTTCCCGGTGGTGGTGGCCGGCGGGGTGGCCGCCATGCTGAACCCTGAACCCCTGGCGCCTTTTATCGATGCCTTCTTCCTGGGGGAAGCCGAAAGCGGCGGGCAGGAATTCTTTGCCCATTTCTTTGACGCCCGTGATCGGGACCGGGCTGTTTCTTTGCGTATCCTGGCCCAACGCCTCCCCGGCGTCTATATACCCGCGGCCTATCAGCCCGACTACCACCAGGACGGCACCCTCCGGGCCTTTACCCCTGCCCCCGGTTTCCCGGCGGTGGTGGTTGCGCCCCATCCCGCTGATGTGGAGGCCCAGCCGGTCCAGAGCCGCCTTCTGGCCCCAGGCGCCGAATTCAGCCGTATGTTTCTGGTGGAAATCAACCGGGGCTGTGGCCGCGGCTGCCGTTTCTGCGCCGCCGGCTTTGTCTATCGCCCAGTGCGCCACCGCTCCCTGAGCGCCTTGCAGGCCACTTTCCAGGCCGGCTTGGCCAGCGGCGCCAAAATCGGCCTGGTGGGCACCGCAGTCACCGATCACCCCGACATAAAAGAGACCCTCAGCCAGCTCACGGCTGCCGGCGCCCAGGTAGGTCTCAGTTCCCTGCGCGCCGATGGTGCCGATGCCGAACTTTTTGCCCTCCTGAAACAAGGCGGCGTCAAGAGTGTGGCCCTGGCCCCCGAAGCCGGGTCCGAGCGGCTGCGCCGGGTCATCAATAAAAATCTGACCCAGACCGATCTGGAGCAGGCGGTCCTGGCCCTGCAAGAGGCCGGCCTCAGTCAACTGCGCCTTTACTTCCTTTTGGGTCTGCCCACCGAGACCAGACAGGATGTGGACGAAATCGCCCGGCTAACCAAGCACTTGCAGCACTGCGCCACCAAAGCCGCAGCCGGGCGGCCCCGTCTGGCCAACATCACCCTCAGCCTCAATTGCTTTGTCCCCAAGCCCTTCACCCCCTTGCAATGGACCCCCTTTGCCGGGGTGAGCGAGCTCAAAGAAAGGATCAAACGGGTGAAACGGGCCCTGCAGGGTGAGCCCCGCCTGCGGGTCCATGCCGATCTGCCCAAGTGGGCCTACTACCAGGCCCTCCTCGCCCGGGGTGACCGCCGGGTGGCCGACCTGCTCTTGCAGGTTCATCAGGCCGACGGCGATTGGCATCGAGCCTGCCGCCAAAGCCCCCTGAATCCGGATTTTTTCGTCCTGCGGGAGCGCAGCCCAGAGGAACTCTTCCCCTGGGACTTCATCGACCACGGGGTCAGCAAGGCCTATCTCTGGGAAGAATACCAGAAGGCCCTGGCCGGCCAACAGACCCCCCCTTGTCCCCCCACCGGCTGCCGCCGCTGCGGCGTCTGCCTGCCGGACAGCCCGACGAGTTAGCCGCCGGGTCTGATATTCAGCTCCCCCGAAGCCCAACCCCGAGGCTTGCTTGCAGCGAACCCCGACCAGGGGCCAGCCCGTTGACAGATATCAACTATCTGCTATATTTAAAATTATGAAAGCTGCGTCCTTCGATACCCTCGAATTTGCCAAGCGCCTGCGGGAGGCCGAGTTCACAGAGAAACAGGCCGAAACCCTGGCCTTTGCCGTCGCGGACGTCGTTGCCAGCCGTTTGGCCACCAAAGAAGACTGGGCCAAGCTGCAGCACGATCTGGAAGAAAAAATCGCCCGGCTGCAATACGACCTGGAAGAAAAAATCGCCCGGCTGCAGCACAACCTTGATGAAAAAATCGCCTTGACCGAACTCCGCCTCAAACACGACCTTACCCTGCGCCTGGGAGGGATGCTGGCCGCTGCCGTTGCCATTGTCGCCGCCCTGGTGAAACTGCTCTAAACACCGCCGCATGCGGGCCGGTCCGCCCTGACCCCACTCTTACCCCTGTGCGGGGTTTTTTCCCACCAGGAAAAAGCAAGTCCCGGCCAAGAGACAACTGCCCGCTTATTCTTTCAAACGAGGGTCAATGGCCTCCCGGATACCTTCGCCCAGGAGGTTGTAGGAGAGGACCGTGATGAGGATGGCCAGGCCCGGAAAGACGGAAAGCCACCAGGCAATTTCTATGTTGTCTTTGCCGGCCGTGAGGATATTGCCCCAACTGGGGGTGGGCGGTTGGACGCCCAAGCCCAGGAAGCTCAGGGCGCTTTCCGTCAGGATGGCCCCTGCCACCCCCAGGGTCGCCGAGACCGTGACCGGCGCCAGGGCGTTGGGCAGCAGGTGACGAAAGATGATCCGGCCGTCGCTGGCTCCCAAAGATCGGGCGGCCAGGATAAATTCTCGCTCTTTCAGGGAAAGGAACTCGGCCCGCACCAAACGGGCTACCCCCATCC
>CALGOE010000044.1 GCA_937958145.1 uncultured Desulfobacca sp. | reverse complement strand
CCGCAATTGCCCAGCCCCCCGATCATCTTGGCCTGATGGCGCACGCCGATCTGCCGCAACTCAATGCGGGTGCGGAAATGCTGCACCAGATCCCGGACCAACTCCCGAAAATCCACCCGTTTGGCCGCAGTAAAATAGAAGACCATCTTGCTGCCGTCAAACAGGCTCTCCACCCGCACCAGATGCATGGGCAACTGGCGTTTCTGGATACACTCCTGGCAGAAACGAAACGCCTCCTGCTCTTTTTCGGCCAACATCTTGGCCTGTTCAATATCCTCGGCGGTGGCCAGCCGATAGACCGGCTTCAACGGCTGCACCATCAATTTGGGGCTGCGCGGCTGCGGCGGACTGACCACGGTCCCAAAGGCCATGCCCTGTTCCGTCTCCACGATCACCTTATCGCCCGGCGACAGGACAAAATGCCCGGAATCAAAGTTATAAACCTTACCGTGCGGATGAAAACGCACGCGCACAATTTTGCTCATAGTCCCTACTAGTGCCCATCCTGAACGTCATCTCCTCCCTCCTCGAATGGGTTGGGGGAAGGGTTGCAGGGGAGGGGGAAATGGGCACCGCCCTCTGGCCCCCTCTCCTGAAGACATTTTTTCAACAACCTACCAAAGTTCATTGGCCGCTGACCTGCCCGCCTCGGCCGCCGCCGGCCGCGCCTGGCGCCAATGCCAGGTGAAGGCATTCAGGGCCAATTCCACATTCACATTACTCCGCAACTGCCGCTGCAGGCCCTGCAAGGCTTCCAAGCGCCGCAAGATGGTCTCCCGCCCGATGCGGCCCTGCTGCTGCCTTAAATCTGCCAGGCGGTCTTGATTAATCAACTGGGCGACCCCTCCCTGGCTGGCCAAGACCAGTAAATCCCGATACCATAACTGGGCCAGCAGCAGGAAACGCTCCACTTCGGCCCCTTTTTTGGCCTGGGCCGCAGCCCAGGCCAGGACGGGACTGTATTCCGGCTCGTCCAGGCCCGCCAATTCGCTGAGCATCTGTTCCCGGGCCGCCACCAGGGACGCCGGCTCTGCCGCCAGGGCCAAACCCAGGGAACCACCATGGATGGCCGCCATCAGGGTCGCCGCCTCGAAACTCAGTCCTCGCCGGGCCTGGAGTTGCTGCACCACCAGCGACGGCGGCAGGGCCTGAAACACCAGCCGCCGACAGCGGGAGACGATCGTCGGCAACAGGTCGCGCTCGCCGCTGGCCGTCAGGATCAGGAGATTGTGCGGCGGCGGCTCTTCCAAGGTCTTGAGCAGGGCATTGGCCGCGGCTTCGTTCATCGCCGCCGCCGGTTTCAGCAATACCACCCGCCAGGCCCCGGCAAAAGGGGCAAAACCGGTCTGGCGCCGCAACTCCCGGATCTGTTCGATCTTGATCTGGGGGTTGACCCCCTCCCCCTCGGGCCTGATCCGCCAAAAATCCGGATGATTGCCGGCGGCAAACAACCGACAGGACTGACACCGGCCGCAGGCATCCTGATCCGGCCGCCGCTCCTGACAATTCAAGGCCTGCGCCAGGGCCAGCGCGGTGCTCTCTTTGCCCACCCCCTCCGGGCCAAGAAAAAGAAGGGCATGGGGCATCTGCCCGCTGGCCAACCCCTGCCGCAAAAAACTTATCACCCGCTCCTGCCCCAGGAGGTCACGAAAAAACATGGTCAAGGCTTTTTTGTTCCCTATTCCCACTCAATCGTGCTGGGCGGCTTCGAGGAAATGTCATACACCACCCGATTGACCCCCTTGACCTCGTTGATCAGCCGGTTGGCCAAGAGCGCCAGGAAATCATAGGGCAGTCGGGTCCAATCCGCGGTCATGGCATCGGTGGAATCCACCACCCGCAGGGCCACCACATTCTCATAGGTCCGTTCATCACCCATGACCCCCACCGTCTTGATGGGCAAAAGCACCGCAAAGGCCTGCCAGACCTGGCGATAAAACCCTTTGGCCTTCATCTCTTCCAGGACAATGGCGTCGGCCTCCCGCAGGACCGCCAGACGCCCCGGGGTCACCTCGCCCAAGATGCGGATGGCCAACCCCGGGCCGGGAAAAGGGTGGCGCCAGATCATCTCTTCCGGCAGACCCAGCTCCTGGCCCACCTCCCGCACCTCATCCTTAAACAATTCCCGCAGCGGTTCGATCAGTGCCAACGGCATGACCTCGGGCAGCCCGCCGACGTTATGATGGGTCTTGATGGTAGCCGACGGCCCTTTGAAGGAAACGCTTTCAATCACGTCAGGGTAGAGGGTGCCTTGGGCCAAGTATTTCACTTTACCGAGCTTTTTGGCTTCTTCGGCAAAGACCCTGATAAATTCCCGGCCGATGCGCCGGCGCTTCTCTTCCGGGTCCACCACCCCGGCCAGCAGGGCAAGAAAACTGGCGCTGGCGTCCACATAGATCAGGTTGAGATGATAATGCTCCCGGAAGAGTTGCACCACCTTCTCGGCCTCACCCTTGCGCAGCAGGCCGTTATTGACAAAGATGCAGGTTAACCGGTCTCCGATGGCCCGATGCAACAGGACCGCCGTCACCGAGGAATCGACGCCACCGGAGAGGGCGCAGATGACCTTGTCCTCCCCCACTTTCTCCCGCAGATTATTCGTCGTTGCCGCCACAAAGGACTGCATGGTCCATAACGGCTGCAGCCCGCAGATATTGTAGAGAAAATTGGCCAGCACCGTCTTGCCGTGGGGCGTGTGCTGGACCTCCGGGTGGAACTGGACCCCGTAAAGGCGTCGGGCCCGATCCCGCACTGCGGCCACCGGGCAGGCATCCGACGAGGCGATCACCTCCAACCCCGGCGCCAGGGCCTCCACCTGATCGCCATGGCTCATCCACACCGTTTCCGTGGCCGCCAAACCGGCCAAAAGATCCCCATGATCAGTAATGGTCACGGTCTTGCGGCCGTATTCCCGCGCTGCTGCCGGCGACACCTTGCCGCCCAGGATATGATTGAGCAGTTGCAGCCCGTAGCAGATCCCCAGCACCGGCACCCCCAACTCCAACACTTCCCGCCCCACCAGCGGCGCCTCGGGTTCATAGACGCTGCGGGGCCCGCCGGAGAGCACAATGCCCCGGGGCGCAAAGGCCCGGATGGCCGCCAAGGACATGACATACGGGTGAATCTCGCAGTAGACATGCAATTCCCGGATGCGCCGGGCTATGAGCTGCGTATACTGCGAGCCAAAATCTAAAATGAGGATCTTTTCAGCATGGGGATCAATCACGTCGGCGTCGCCTCACCGGTTGGAATTCTTTGATTTACTAAAATTATTGTATCCTTAAAACTCGATGGCGGAAAGGAGAAACTGCTTCATAACCCCAGCGGGCGGATGAACCGCTCCTCCAGGCGGCGCTGCACCACCGCCGTCTCCGCTGCGGCCAGCCCGGCCCACACCTCCTCCACCTCTCCGGCCGTCCGGCGCAGACGCTGCAAAGCCGTCCGCCGGGCCGTCTCCATGACCTCCCAATCCCGGGTCCGCTGCAGGTCCCAGAAGGCCGGCTCCAGTTCCGGGAGCAGATAGGGGTAAAACCCCGGCCGCCAGGCTAAAAGCAGGGCCAAGGCTGGCAGATCCCGTCCCGCCAGGATATGGGCCAGGCGGCCCCACTCATTGAGATCGGCCAGGGCATCTTTCAGGGCCCGCACCCAACGCTCCACCTTGGAATGCGGGAGCCGATGGATGATCTCGGGCAAGGCCACCCGCAGGGTCGGCTCCAAGGCCTCCCCCAGCTCATGACGGATCAGGGCCTCCCCCTGGGACGCAGCCAGGGTCTGAAACCAGGTTTCATATCGCTCCGGCTCCCTTAGCCACTCGGCCGGGTCCACCCCCCAGGCCGCCAGGGCGATCTTGAAAAAGATATTGTTCTGTTTGGTCGGGTCGGCCAGATAATCCCAGAGGTAAAAGGCCAGGGCTTCGGTGCGCAGATAAATCATCTCTCCCTGCCGCAGTGCCGGCGCCGAGTCCATATCCCGGGCCAATTCCGGCCCCAGGGTCAGGATCGTCAGACCCAGGCGCTCCTCTCTGGCCCACAACTCGCCCAAAAAACACATGGGCGCCATGCCGTGGGTGAAACCGGCCCCATAGGCCAGCCCCTCCGCGGCCACCAGACGGTTCAAGGCCGTAATGGCAAAGGGGTCCAGCCGTCGGCCCTGCCACCGGAGTTCCTGCAGGTCGGTCCCGGCCAGATCGTTCCACACCTCTTCCTGTTGGGCGATCCAGGCCAGGACCTCCTGGGGATCACTCTCTTGCCAGGGGCGGAGACCGTGCTCCCATTTATACAACTGCCGCAGCCGCAGCAACATACCGCACAGAGAGTAAGAGCCCACCTGCCCGGCGGTGGCAATCTGACAATTGGCCTGTACCTGTTGGACCAGATCTAACATGCTTGGGGCCGCCTCGAAGTCGGGAAATTTTCCTTGTTGTTAAAATACTTATACAATAACCATCGTCACTGCGGTCCGCAACCGGCTTGGCCGCGGGGAAAACTTGTGGCCACACCCCCTTTCATGATATAGTAGCGCCGATCTCCAGATCGGCAAATCGATATAGCAGCACCGATCTCCAGATCGGCAATCGGGGCTTTTTCAACATCCTGCGCAAGGGGAAAACGTCAAGGGTCACGATCGACGGCCGGCGGTGAGACGGCGGCAGGCCAAGGCGCCGGGTTCCTGACATCCCGGCCCCTCATGCCTCCAAGATTGGTCCTGCCCCTTCTCCCTCTTCCCTTTTCCCTGTTATTTTAGGAAGTCAGCATGGAACAGGTATTCGCCCCCCAAGCCGTCGTCCTGGTGGGCGTCTCTCGGCGCACCGGCGTCGGCGCCTACAACGGCCTGGAAATGCTCGTGCGCTACGGTTATCAAGGACGGATATACGTCGTCCATCCCCAGGCCGAGGAGATCCTGGGCCACCCCGTCTATCCCCGGGTTGAGGACCTCCCCGAAGTCCCGGACCTGGCCGTCATCGCCGTGGGCCGGGACCTGGTTCTGGGAGTGGTGGAAGAGTGTCTGGCCAAAGGCATCCGCTGGTTTGTGATTATCACCCAGGGCTTTGCTGACGCCGATGTCCAGGGCAAGCAGCTCCAGGACCGGCTGGTGGCCGCGGCCCGCCGTCACCATGCCCATATCATCGGTCCCAACACCATGGGCGTCATCAACGCCGCGGCCCATTTTACTACGGCCTTTGTGGATCTTACCTGCCCCGCCGATCCGCCGCCGGTGGCCCTGGTGGCCCAGAGCGGCGCCCCTCAGGTCGGCGCCGAATCCTTTACCGGTCCCCTCGGCAAGGCCGTGGATCTGGGCAACGCCGCAGATGTGGGCTTCCCTGAAGTCCTGGCCTATCTGGAGCAAGACCCCCAAACCAGGGTCATCGCCCTGCATATCGAAGGTCTCACGGACGGCCGCCGCTTCCTTACCACCGCGGCCCGGGTGAACCGCGGCAAACCCATCGTCATCCTCAAAACCGGCGTCAGTCAGGCCGGCGCCAAAGCGGCCCTGTCCCACACCGGCTCTTTGGTGGGCCAGGATCAGGTGTTTACCGCCGCCTGCCGGCGGGCCGGCCTCACCCGGGTCCACAGCGCCCAGGACCTGCAGGATACCATCCTGGCTTTCCGTAAGCTGCCGCCCATGCGGGGCCCCCGGGTCGGCATCGCCACCCCCAGCGGCGCCCTGGGCATCATCGCCCTGGACGCGCTCAGTCGTGAGGGCCTGGAAGTCGGCCCGCTGCCCGAAGCCATCGTCCGGGATGTGGAACCCCAGGGCCCCTACTGGCACGCCCTGCACAATCCTGTGGACCTGTGGCCCATCGGCATGCTCACCGGCGACTTCCTCCGGATCGCCGGTCAGACCATAACAGCCTTCCTGGCCGATGATCACATCGACGGCGTGGTCTGCATGCTGCCGGCCATCGGTTCGCCCCTGCACCGCAATATCCTGGCCACCCCGGAGTTCCTGGCCGGCCTCAATCTGGACCGTTACCAGAAACCGCTGGTCGTGGCCCTTTATGGCGATGCCCGGGAAACCGTCCGCCGCGCCCTCGAGGCCGCGCCCGGCGTTGCCTGCTATTTCTCGGTGGAGCAGGCCGTCCATGCCCTGGGTCAACTCCACCGCTACCACCAGGCCGTCTGCCAACCCCTGGAAAGCTGGTGGGAACCGGCGCCGGCCAACCCCGGCCGCACCCCCGCCGCCCCCATCCTTTTGGGTCAGGAGGCCCTGGATTTTTTGGCCGGGCAGGGCATCCCCACTGTTCCCGGCCGCCTTACTCACACCCTGGAGGCTGCCCTGGCCGCCGCCACTGACCTGGGCTTCCCCGTCGTCCTCAAGGTCGTCTCGCCGGATTATGTCCACAAAACCGACCAGGGCGGCGTTATCCTCAACCTCTGGGACGAGGCCGCCGTCACCGCCGCCTGCCGGCGCCTGCAGCCCCTGCTGGCCACGGCCCCTCCCGGCGCCAACACCGGCCTCCTGGTCCAAAAACAGCTAACCGGCCGGGAACTTCTCTTGGGCCTGAAACACGACGCCACCTTCGGCCCGGTCCTCGTCTGCGGCTACGGCGGCACCTACACGGAACTCTGGCAGGATACCGCTCAGACCCTGGCCCCCCTCACCGCGGCCCAGGCCCATGACCTCCTGGCTTCCCTCCGCTCCTATCCCCTCCTCACCGGCTACCGGGGCGAAGAGGCCGTGGACCTTAAGGCCATCTGCCAGGCCATGGTCAATCTCGCCCAGATTGGCATGGCCTTCCCCCGCCTCCGGGAACTGGACCTCAACCCCCTCATCGCCACGCCCCAGGGCTGCTGGGCCGTGGACGCCCGCCTGGTCTGGGGGTAAAAGCGGTGGTCAGGGATCAGGGGTCAGTGAGCAGTGGCTGCGGGGCAGGAGAAATGCTCTCTTTGCCACACTCTGCCCACTGCCAGGAACTGCCATGCTGAGCCGCCTCCTGGCCCTGCTGCGCAAAGAATATCTCCAGTTTTTCCGGGACCGGGCCCTCATCGGCATCGTCCTCTATGTCTTTACCATCGAGATTTACCTGGCCGGCACCGGCTTTAACATCGAAGTGCGCAACTACCCCACCGCCATCTTTGACCGGGACCGCACCCAGTGGAGCGTCCAGCTGGCCGAAAAATTCCAGCTCCCCTACTTCCGGGTCACCGGCCTGATTACTTCTGAGGCGGAAATGGTGGATCTCTTAAACCGGGGGGTGGTGTCGCTGGTGGTGGTCATCCCCCACGGCTTTGCCAGGTCTCTGGCGGAGAGGAATCAAGCCACCATTCAGGCCAACACCGATGGCACCCTCTCCAACACCTCCCTGCTGGCCTTGGGTTATACCGACCAGATTGCCCAAAACTTTGCCCGGGAGCTGGGCCAACGCCTCGGCCGGGGGCAGCCGAAACAAGAGGCCCGGGAACCTCGGGTCGAGGTCAAACCCCGGGTCCTCTTCAACCCCAATCAAAAAGGGGAGTGGTTTGCCAGCCTCATCGAACTGTTCAGCGTCATCACCCTGGTCTCCCTCCTCCTGCCGGCTGCGGCCATGGTCCGGGAGAAAGAATACGGCACCATTGAACAGCTCCTGGTGACGCCGGTCCGGCCCGTGGAGATCATGGCCGCCAAGATCCTCTCCATGGCCTCCATTGTCATCTTCTCCTCGCTGTTGAGCCTTTTCCTGGTCATCTTCCCGGTCTTCGGCCTGCCCTGGCGGGGCAGCATCCTCCTGTTCCTCGCCGCCAGCAACTTCGGCAACCGGCAGTCCCACCACGGCGTCGTGCGCCTGACGCTGCCGCCC
>CALGOE010000043.1 GCA_937958145.1 uncultured Desulfobacca sp. | reverse complement strand
TGGCCGCCCCAAATCCGGGCCCAACGGGGTATTGCCCACGTTCCGGAGGGCCGGGGCATCTTCGGCACCCTGACGGTCCAGGAGAACCTGCGCCTGGCCGCCTACGGCCGCCGGGATGATGAAATCCAGGCGGATCTGGAGGGGGTCTTCAGCCTCTTTCCCCGCCTGGCCGAGCGCCGCCAACAGTGGGGCAGCACCCTTTCCGGCGGCGAGCAACAGATGCTGGCCGTGGGTCGGGCCCTCATGCGCCGGGGCCGGTTGCTCCTCCTGGATGAACCTTCCATGGGCCTGGCCCCTTTCCTGGTCAAAGAAATCTTCCGCATTATCCAGGACATCAACCGCCAGGGCACCACCGTCCTGCTGGTGGAACAGAACGCCAACCTGGCCCTGAAGATCGCCCACCGGGGGTATGTGCTGGAGACCGGTGAGGTTATCCTGGCCGGGGCCAGTGCGGCGCTGCTGGGCCATCCCCTGGTCCAGAAGGCGTATCTGGGGCATTGAGAACGGTTTCTGGTTTCCAGGGCTGACCCGCGTCGGGGCGGCGGCAAACACGTGGGATACATTGCCGGGCAGAGCAACCATGGTTCTGCCCTTTTTGTTTGGCGCCCCGGACCGGAGAAAGTCTTGGGCAAGGCGCTCAATATTTGCTATTATAATGGCAGAGTTGGATTTTTAGAGAGAAGCCTGGAAATGTCCCGGGGAGGAGGAAAATGCCGCAGGAATATACCGCTATCATAAAAAAGACCGAGGATTGGTGGATCGGCTGGATTGCCGAAGTTCCCGGGGTAAACTGTCAGGAACGATCCAAAGAGGAACTTCTGGAAAGTTTACGTATAACCTTGCGCGAGGCCTTGGAGTTTAATATTAAGGAATCCCTGGCTCAAGTTGGACCTGATTTTCTAAAAGAAAAAATTGCCGTATGAAACGGCAAGAGTTTATTTGTCATCTTCGCAAAGATGGATGTGAGTTGTTAAGGGAAGGAAGCCGTCACTTTTGGTACTACAATATTATTTTGGGCAAACGATCTGCGGTACCCCGACATACTGAAATAGATAAAAGTTTGGCAAATAAAATATGCAAAGATCTTGGTATACCTATGATCAAATAGTATTTTAGTGAATTGGTAATATATTCAAATTGCAAGAAATACAATATGAAAAAAGGCTCTAAAACCAGCCGCTTCGGCACCCAGGCCAGGATCAGCCATGACGCTTCGGCCTACTATGGCACCAGGCTCTATACCGAACTCTCTGCCCATGACGATGACCAAGTTCTCGTGGAGCAGGCGTTTCCCCGCCAGTACGAGAACACCATCATCCCCCGGAGCTCCGCCAACATGCCGGAACTGCCGGACAATTGCCTGCATCTGATGGTCACCTCGCCGCCCTATAATGTCACCAAAGAATATGATGAAGATTTATCGTTGGATGAATATCTGGACTTATTGCGCCACGTCTTTACCGAGACCTACCGGGTGCTGGTGCCCGGCGGCCGGGCCTGTATTAATGTGGCCAACCTCGGGCGCCGGCCGTATATCCCGCTGTCGGCGTTCCTCACCACCCTGATGCTGGAAATCGGCTTTCAGATGCGGGGCGAGATCATCTGGCACAAAGGCGCCGGGGCCGGCGTCTCCATGGCCTGGGGCAGCTGGCAGTCGGCGGCCAACCCGGTGCTGCGGGATGTGCATGAATATATTCTCGTTTTTTCCAAAGGCTCTTTTGCCCGGGCGAAACCGCCGGACAAGGAAAACACCATCAGCAAAGAGCAGTTTCTGGAGTGGACCAAATCAGTGTGGACCATGAACCCGGAGTCGGCCAAAAAGGTCGGCCACCCGGCCCCCTTTCCGGTGGAGTTGCCCTACCGCCTGCTCCAATTGTATACTTTCCGCGGGGATATCGTCCTGGACCCCTTCCTGGGCAGCGGCACCACGGCCCTGGCCGCCCTGCAGGCTGACCGAAGGTATGTGGGCTATGAAATCAATGCCGACTACGTCGCCCTGGCCGAAAAACGACTGGCGCCGTATAAGGCGCAGGGGAAGTTGGGGATGTGAGGGGGATCACGTTATTTGATAAAATCACAATTCACAATGCTTTTTTTGTTAGAGGATTCAACTTATGAAAATAAGTTATTATCCTGATACTGATTCCTTATATATTGAGTTATTCTCCCAAAAAAGTGTTGAAAGTATTGAAATATCAGAGGGTGTAGTTTTAGATTATGATAAAGATGGAAAGATTACAGGCATAGATATAGATAATGCCAGTCAAAAATTAGACTTAGAGGAGCTGATAGTGCAAAAATTGGCCAGTAGAATAGAAATCATAGCCGCCTAACTATAGCAAATCCCGGAGACTGCAGCATTATTGCTGAAGGGAATTCATTTCGGCAGAAGATTTATAGCCGTTATGAGAGTTGACAGGGCTAAAATTGTCAATAATTTGAAAGCCATCAACATATGATCACGATTATGCGTGGCAAATATATTTTTCTATCACTGTGTTATCAAAAGAGGCACTGATATGGCTCAGCCTTTTCAGATTAATTACACCGTTTCCATCTGGCGGGAGGGCGAATATTATATTGCCCATGCTATGCCCCTGGATGTCATGAGTGCTGGCAAAAGCCTTGATGAAGCCCGGCAGGCCTTGCAGGAGGCGGTCAGAGTATTTCTGCTGACGGCAGAGGATCAGCAGGTCCTGGCAGAAATTCTGGAAGAGAGTG
>CALGOE010000042.1 GCA_937958145.1 uncultured Desulfobacca sp. | reverse complement strand
TCCAGACCAACTGCACTGTCGCCCGCGGCAGCCAGGATATGGCCGCCAGCATCTTAGTCCTCATCCGGAATGTCCTGAAAATATGCAGATACCCTGTAGGGGCAGGTCTCAGACCCGCCCCTACCTGGGCACTTATTTTTGTTTCATCGGTATTGCTGTGCTAAGCTACCTGGCAGTGTTCGGATGAATACATCCTAATATCTCGCCGTGGCTTCAAACCAGAAGGTCCGGCCCGGCGTCAGGTAATAGTAGAAGTATTCCCGATTGAGCATATTATCCACTGCAAAGGCCAGGGTCAGGTATTTCACCGGCTTGGCGGTAATCTTCATGTCCATGGTAAAGAAGGGATCGTAGCCGCCGTAGACGCCCCGCCGGGTATCCCAGTTGTTGTCGCGATTATAGAGTTTGCTGACGTAGCGCCCGGTGAGATTACCGTTAAAAATCCAATAATTGGCATTGAGGCCGAAATTAAACTGCTGCCGGGGGCTCATGGTGATATTCTTGCCCTCGGAGAAGGGGTTATTGGGGTTTTTCTTAATGCGGGGGTCCACCAGGGTCATATTGCCGAAGACCTCCAGCCAGGAATTGACCTTCTGATTCAGCTCCATCTCCACCCCCATGATCCGGGCCTTGGCAGCATTGTTAAAAATCTGGTCGCGCCCAGTGGGGTCTTTGGGATCCGGCACCCGGTAAATCAGGTCGTCCACGTAATTATCGAAGAAGGTGGCGGTGAAGACGGTGCCGGTGAAGGGCTTCAAGGTGGTGCCCACTTCCCAGGACAGGGTAGTCTCCGGGTTCAGGTTGGGATTCCCCTGATAGAGGGTACCCGTGGAGGACCGCCAGGTGCGGTAGAGCTCATAGATATTGGGGGGCCGGAAAGCGGCGCCCACGGAGGTCCGCCAGGACATCCAGTCGTAAGGACGATACAGGAAGGCGATCTTGGGACTGAAATACGACTGACTGCGGGCCGGCTGATAGGTGATGGGATCAGCCGCAGCCGCCTGGTAGACGCCGCCGTAGGTCTCCCACCAGTCGAAGCGGCCACCGATGACGGTGCTGAATTGGGGGTGCCAGGCGATCTCATCCTGGAGATAGAAGGCCAGGGTCCGGTCCCGGCCCTGGGAGAAGCGGATCAAAGCTCCCTTGGCATCGGGATCCCGCCAGTTGGGCAGGTTATATTCCTTGGACCAGGCCGCGCCAGTCTTGTAGACCAGCCCGGCCGTGATGATCTGCTTGCTGCCCCAGAGATATTCCCCCTGCAATTCAAAGCTCCAGGCCTTGCTGGGGCTGTTGCTGATGGACCCGGGGCCGCCTTTAAAGGTGGTGGCGGCGTTGGTGGAGCTGGGCGTGGTGTACCAGTTGTGGGGTTGATTGGTGAGGCCGGCCCGGAATTTCAGCAGCAATTGATCCGTGAGCCGATGCTCCGTGATCAGACTGTAGATGGCGGTGTGCTCCCGCCCTTCGCCGGAGAGAAAAGTGCCTTCACGCAAGGTGCTGAAACGCAAGCCCGTTCCGGCCAGGCCAATGGTGCCGCTATAGACCGGCAAACCGGTGGCGACGTCCCGGAGATAGGTGCTCCAGACGCCATAGCCGTATTCATTCCAGGCCAGCAAAACATTAAAATCCACCTTGTGACCCGCCGCCGGGGTCCAACGCAGTTTGCCCCCAAAGGAGTGGGTGTCATAAGTGTTGCTGCCCGTATCACCGATGACGTAGGTTTGGGTGCCCGTGGTGGTATTGGTGGGCTGCCAGCCCACCGCCTGGATCGCAGCAGCCCCGGCGGTGGCCGTGCGGGTGACCAAATTGGAGGGATAGCCCAAAGTCCGGCGGTATTGGTAGCTGGCCTTAAAACTGAGCTGATCCCACAGCTTATCGCCGGCACCGAGATAGTAGGTCAGGGAATCATAGGTGCCATAGCCGAAGTTGCCGGTCATTTCGAGTTTTTCCGGCGTCTTGGTGATGACATTGATGACCCCGCCCATGGCGTTGCCGCCGTACAGGGCGGAAAACGGCCCCCGCACCACTTCGATGCGTTCAATGTCCTCGGGCAACATGGCCGTCCAACTGAACTGATTGGTATAATTGGTGCTCACATCTTGCCCGTCCAATAATACCAGGGTGCGGCTCTGGTTGGCCCCGGGAAACCCCCGCAGATTGACGCTGGCCAAGGTATCAGCCCAGCCTTTGCCCCGCCGGACGAAGGTCCCGGGCACCTGCCGCAGGGCCTGATCCGCAGTCTGGATGTTCTGCCGCTGGATATCCTGTGAGGTGATAATGGTGATGCTGGCCGGGATATCGTCGGGATGGCGCGGCGTCTTGGTGGCCGTGATAAAAATATCCCCTATTTTTTCCACCGTTTCCTTTTCCGGGGCTGCCGGTGGCGTCGCCTCGGAGGCAACCACCACCTCCCCCGGATTATCCACATTCATTTTGGTATCAGCCGCCAGCGGGCTGACCCCGACCCCCAAGGACAGCAAGAAGACACACATTCCCCCTAAATTTTGCCGAAGCCGATTCATTCCCCCATCCTCCTGAACAATTGTGCTTCGGCCCTTTCTCTGATACAAAGAAAGAGGACCGTCTCAGCATGGCGAGGCGCGCTCCACCGGGAGGGGTGTGGATTTCTTGGCCGGAGTTCCACCCCTCCTGTTTTTTTCAACACCTTGCCTCTTTTCCCCAAAAAAAAACCACGATGCCAAAAACCTGAGAGGTTTCAGCCTTCGTGGCCTGGTCTTCCGAAAAAGTTATCCATGAGGCAAGCTTCATGCTTACCCTGGATATTCTTTTTACACGCAAGACCAGGTTATTGTCAAGCCAGGCTGTCAATTTTGCTCCGGCGTTCAGGGTTCGGGGTGCAGACCTGGCTGGGCTGCCCGCACCGGGCCGCCCCGGCGCAGCGCAGGGGGTGGACAAAGAAGTAGCCGTTGCGGCGGTGGATGTCGGCTTCGACGCCGTAGACCGTGCGGATGTTGTCCCGGGTCAGGACGGCGGCCGGCTGGCCGGCGCAGAAGAGCTGTCCCTGGTGCAGCATGACGATCTGATCGGTAAACCGGGCGGCCAGATTCAGGTCGTGCATGGCCAGGACGGCGGTCAGGCCCCGGCTTTTCACCAGGGCGGCCACGGTTTCCATGACTTCCAGTTGATGGCGCAGGTCCAGGCTGCTGGTGGGCTCATCCAGGAGGAGGACCTGGGGTTCCTGGGCCAGGGCCCGGGCCAGGGCCACCCGCTGGCGTTCGCCGCCGCTCAGTTCCGTGACCCGCCGTTGGCTGAGATGCTCCAGATGGAGGGCCCGGAGACATTCCTCCACCATCTCCAGATCGTGGGGCTGCAGGCGCCAACCCACGTGGGGGCGCCGGCCCATGAGCACGGTTTCAAAGACGGAGAACGGGAAGGTGACGGATTCCTGCTGCGGGACGTAGCCGATGAGCTTGGCCAGATGCCGCAGGGGAATCTGCTCCAGGGGCTGGCCCTGGAGACAGATGCGGCCCTGCTGGGGGCGAAGAATCTTATTGAAACACCGCAGGAGGGTGGTCTTGCCGGAGCCGTTGGGCCCCAGGAGGGAGAGAATTTGCCCCTCCTGCACGGCAAAACTGATGTCCTGCAGGACCTGCCGCTGTTCATAGGCAAAACTGAGATGCTCTATCTGAATCATTCCCAATACCCCCGGCTCCGGAGGAGCAGATGGAGGAAAAACGGCACACCCAGGAGGGCGGTGACGATGCCCACCGGCAGCTCCGTGGGCTGGATGATGGTGCGGCCCACCGTATCGGCCCCCAGCAGGAGCAGGGCGCCGGTGAGGCCGGCGTAGGGCAGCAGATAGCGGTGATCGCTGCCGATAATCAACCGGGCCATGTGGGGGCCCACCAGACAGACAAAGCCGATGACCCCGGCAAAGGCCACAATGCCCGAGGTGATGAGGGCCGCCAGGACCAGGACCGTGATGCGGGTGCGTTCGGGGTGGACCCCCAGGCTGGTGGCCACTTCGTCGCCGGCGCTGAGGGCGTTCAGGTCCCAGGGGCATTTCAGGATGAGCCACAGGGACGGCAGCAGGACGATGGGCAGGAGCAGCAGGACGTTGTCCCAGGTGGCCAGATGCAGCCCCCCCAGGAGCCAGAAAACGATGCCGGCCAGGACGTCGTGCTGCACCAGGTATTTGACCAGGGCGATGAGGGCGCTGAACAGGTAGCTGATGGCAATGCCGGCCAGAATCAGGGTCCCGGCCCGGGCCCCTTTGAGGGTGGCGATGCCATAGACCAGGGCCATGCTCAGGAGGCCGCAGACAAAGGCATTGCCGATGATGAGGAACTTGCCGCCCCAGAGCCCCCAGCCCAGGCCGATGGCCAGGGCGGCGCCGAAGCCGGCGGCCGCGGACACCCCCAGGGTATAGGAGCTGGCCAAAGCATTGCGCAGGACCGCCTGCATGACCGTGCCGGCCATGGCCAGCCCGAAGCCGCCGATGAGGCCGAAGGCTACCCGGGGCAGGCGGATCTGCCAGAGGATATGGGCCTTGGCCGCGGCCCGGGGCCCCGCCAGACGACCCAGCAGCAGGTCGGCAATATCCTTGAGACCGATATCGGCGCTTCCCAGGGTGGCGGCCAGGACGGTCACCACCAGCAACAGGAGCAGCAGCAGCAGGTAACGGCTGATCTTGCCGCGCCAGACCTCCCGGTAGTGCATGGGCCCGACCACCGCAGTGGCCGCCTTCTCAGGGGTAGACATGGATGCCTCGCAGATCCTGTTGATGCCAACGCTGGAGCCAGCGGCGGTGCACCTCGGCCGGGTCAATATCCCGGAAGCGCTCCGGGTGGCACCATTTGGCCTTGTATAACAGGCCGATGGGCAGGCGGGGGCCGGAATTGAGTTCGCTGGCCAGGAGATACACCCGGCCCTGCTGGACGGCCTCGATCTGCTCCCAGGCCGGGCGCCGCAGCAGGTCGGCATGGAACTTCTGGACTGCCGCCAGGTTGCTGGCCCCGTAGCCCATTTTGACATAGGTGGCCGTGGCCGCCTTGATGATCACCGCCGGGTTGGCGGCCACCACCCACTCCGGGGTGACCCGGGGGTTGGGCACCGGCAGGTCGGCGGCGATATTCTCCATGCCGGCCAGGGCGAAGAGTTCGTGGTTGGGGGCCAGCCGCGACGAGGTGGAATGTTCCGAGTAGCCTTCGGCGTAGACCCGCACCGGCTGCGCCAGTCCCTGCAGACGTTGGGTCGTCAGGGCCAAAGTGGCCTCAAAATCGGCCAGATAGGCCGCCGCCTGCTGCTCCCGGCCCAGGAGCTTGCCCAGGATGGCAATCTCCTCCCGCATGGTATCGATCCGATAGCAGTTGAGGCGGGC
>CALGOE010000041.1 GCA_937958145.1 uncultured Desulfobacca sp. | reverse complement strand
CCCGTGCGGCTGATCGTTGCCCCATATATTTTCTTCATTTTTTGCAAACTTTGAGTTTACAATTTGGCCTGCTTTGCGTTAAACTGCATGCTGATATAATTCTGGGCAGTTTCTGCTCCGCTCACCATTCAGCCTAAAAGTGAGGCATCCCCATGAAAAAACAATCAAGAACGAAAATCAACGGCCAGTATATGGAACGGTTATATTCTTTTTATTCCCCGTTTTATGATTTTGTTTTCGGCAAGGCCCTGGAGCCCGGTCGGCGGGAAGCCTTTAAGTATCTGTCCTCCCGCCCCGGTCAGAAAATCCTGGAGATCGGCATCGGCACGGGGACCAGCCTGTCCCTCTACCCCCCTCATAGCCATATCGTCGGCATTGACATCGCCGAGGGCATGATCAAAAAGGCCCGCAAACGGCTGGCCGCCAAGCAAAATGGCCATATTGTCGAGTTGCATGTCATGGATGCCTGCAACATGACGTTTCCCGACAATAGCTTCGATGCCGTCATCGCCTCCTATGTCATTACCACCGTACCCGATCCCCACAAACTATGCCGGGAAATATTGCGGGTTCTGCGCCCCGGCGGGCAGGTCATTGCGGTCCAGCATTCCCGGGGCGAAAACGGTCACCTGCTGGAAAAAGCCAAAGATGTGTTGGCCCCCCTCTTCGTTCGCATCGGCTTCACCACGGATCTGGATGTCCTTAAGGTTATGCGGGAGTCAGGCCTGTGCATTGAGCATGTCTGCGGTTGCAATATTTTCCACCTCCACCGCTTGATTGTCGGCACCAAACACTGATTCCCCGTTTTTTTCTCACGGGAATCTGGCCCGGGGGAAGGCGCGCCGCGGCCCTTCCCCATAACCAGGTGGAGGCCCGCGGGGCGAGGCGGCTCATCCCCTGCCCCTCCTGATCAACAACTTTCCTCCTCAGTCTCATTCTCAAAGAAAAGGGAACATTGCCTTTGGCCACGGCAGAAGCACTGTCCACTTCGTTTCCCTGGCAGCAGCAGTATGATCCGGGCGTCCCGGCCGCCATCGAGATCCCCGACCTCTCCCTGCCAGACCTGTTTTATCAGGCCGCGGCGGAATTTCCGGCGCAGCCCGCGGTCATCTTTTTCGGCAAGACGATCTCCTACCAGCGACTGGCGCACCTTGTCCGGCAGACTGCCGCCGGCCTGGCCCGCCTGGGTCTTAAGGCCGGTCAACCTTTAGCCCTGATCCTGCCTAACTGCCCCCAGACCATCATTGCCTATTATGCCGCCCTGCATCTGGGCGCCATAGTCGTCATGATCAACCCCTTGGCCGCGCCGCGGGAAATGCTGGACCAGCTCCGGCGGACCGGGGCCACCACAGCCCTGGTGTTGGATCAGTTGGCGGCCAAAGTGGAACAGATCCGGACCGAATTGCCGTTGCGCCATCTCATCGTCACCTCGCTGGCGGATTTTTTACCCTTTCCTCTCAACGGCCTTTATCTTTGGCAATGCTGGCGGCAGCAACAGCAGATCGGCGCCCGCCGGCAGTTGCAGCAGACTTCCTTCCGGGAACTGCTCAAATCTGTCCCCGCCGCTCTGCCCCCTCCCACTGCCCGCAGCCACGATATTGCCATCCTGCAGTACACCGGCGGGACCACCGGCGTGCCCAAGGCCGCAGTCCTGACCCACCGCAATCTGGTGAGCAACGTCCTGCAGATCAACGCCTGGCTGCAGCACTGCCGCCGCGGCCGGGAACGGATCCTGGCGGTGCTGCCCTATTTCCACGTCTTTGGCATGACCGCCGGCATGAATTGGCCCCTCAATCTGGGCGGCAGCATCATCCTCTTACCCAAATTCGACGCCACCCAGGTCCTGAAAACCATTCATCGCCAGCGTCCCACGGTCTTTCCGGCCGTGCCCACCATCTTCATTGCCCTCCTGCATCACCCCGACCTGCAACGGTATGATCTCACTTCGCTGTGGGGCTGCATCAGCGGTTCCGCCCCTCTGCCCCGGGAAGTTCAGATTCGGTTCGAGGCCCTGACCAAAGGACGGATCATCGAAGGCTACGGCCTGACGGAAACCTCCCCGGTGACTCATCTCAATCCCATCGGCCGGGGCGGCAAACCGGGCAGCATCGGCCTGCCGTTCCCCAACACCGTCTGTCGGATCGTCGATGCCGAAACCGGCCGTCGGGATATGCCCGTCGGCGAGGTGGGGGAACTCATCCTGCAAGGCCCCCAGGTCATGTCAGGATATTGGCAGAACGACACAGAAACGGCCCTGGCCATCCGGGACGGCTGGTTCTATACCGGTGATTTGGCCAGAATGGACGACGACGGCTATTTCTACATTGTTGACCGGAAAAAGGACCTGATCATCGCCAGCGGTTTCAACATCTTCCCCCGGGAGGTGGAGGAAGTCATCCATCAACATCCCGGTGTGCAAGAAGTGGTGGTCTTTGGCGTTCCCGAAGCCTACCGGGGCGAAACCGTTATGGCCGTTATCGTCCCCACTCCCGGGGCCGCGCTCGACGCCGAGGCAATCCTGCATTTCTGCCGGGAACGCCTGGCCGCCTACAAGGTTCCCACCATCATCGAATTCCGCCCGGAGCTGCCCAAAACGTTGGTGGGCAAGGTCCTGCGGCGGCAACTGCGCCAGGAGGCAGTGGCCCGGCAAGGCGAGCCCACCGGCCACGAAAAAAGAGAAACGTGATTGCCGGTGTCGGGGGCGGCTGAATTGACTATTTCCCAGGCCAGACCTATGGTATAATGAGATAAAATACCCTCTGCCTGGTGTTGGCAATTTCACCATCCGGGAGGAAACTATGAGCAATCAGATCAAAACCGTGCTGCTGTTGGGTGCCCTCACCGGCTTGATCCTGTTTTTTGGCAAGCTCATCGGTGGCACCCGCGGCATGCAAATCGCCCTGATCATCGCGGCGGCCATGAATTTTTTCAGCTATTGGTTCTCCGACAAGATCGTCTTGCGGATGTACGGCGCCCAAGAGGTGAGCGCCGCCGATGCCCCGCAGCTTCACGCCATGGTGGCGGAATTGGCCCGGGAGGCCCACATTCCCATGCCCCGGGTCTATATCATTCCCGAGGAAAGCCCCAATGCCTTTGCCACCGGCCGTAATCCCGAACATGCCGCCGTGGCCGTGACTCAGGGCATTTTGCGCCTGCTGACCCCCACCGAGCTGAAAGGGGTTCTGGCCCATGAAATCGGCCATGTCGCCAATCGGGACATCCTCATCCAGTCCATCGCCGCCACCTTGGGCGGCGCCATCATGGTCCTGGCCGACATGGTCCGTTGGTCCGCCATCTTCGGCAGCAGCCGGGACAGCGAAGAGGGGGGCGGCAATGCCTTGGCCGGTCTGTTGTTTGCCTTTCTGGCCCCCATCGCCGCCATGCTCATCCAGATGGCCATCTCCCGCTCCCGGGAGTACATCGCCGATGAGACGGGCGCCCGCCTCTGTCATAATCCCGAGTCCCTGGCCCGGGCCCTGGAAAAATTGGCCTACGGCAGCCAACAGATCCCCATGGAGGCGAATCCGGCCACGGAAAATATGTTCATCGTCAGCCCCCTTACCGGCGGCGGCCTCATGAGCCTCTTCAGCACCCACCCGCCCATTGAGGAACGCATCGCCCGCCTCCGGGCCATGCGCTACAGCTGAGACCATCGGCCCGGTGCTCCGGCAAAAAGGCCACGGTTCCCAGCCGTGGCCTTTTTCTTGTACGCCAGATGGTCCGGGATCAACGTCAGCGGTCCAGCATGGGCTGAGTCCACCAGACTCACTGTTTTGGGCACAATACTAGAATTTGCTTCAAACAAAAACCCCCTGATTTCTCAGGGGGTTTGTTTTTTA
>CALGOE010000040.1 GCA_937958145.1 uncultured Desulfobacca sp. | reverse complement strand
GAGGGCTTTGAAGTCAGCATCCTGGAAGGCGCTGAGCATGACATAGCGGGCTTCATACTTTTCTTGCGGGTTGACCGCATCGGGGTAGTCGCTCTTGCCGGTCATGATAATGCCGTGCACGCAGAGCTGGGTATCCCAGTTGCCCCAGCGCTGGCGGACGATGCCGAAGTTGCCATACAGTGGCGTGGTATGGGCGCAGCAACGGGTGGCCGCCTGCACCTGGGAGAACTCGATCATGGTGCCCAAGCCGGTCTTCTGCCGCCAGATCAATGCCGCCAGAACCGCCACGGTGATCTGGGTGCCGGAATACCAGTCGATAACCCAGTTGGTGGATTTGGTGGCATGGCCGCCGAAATCTTCATGGGCCCCGGTAATGGAGGCCAAGCCGGCGTGGGCCTGCCCCAAGATATCATAGGAACCACCGAAGATTTTCGGGCCGTAGCCAAAACCGCCGCCCCACACATAGATAAACCGGGGGTTCAGCTCCATCAGATGCCGATATCCCTGTTTCCAGCGGTCAAAGGTGCCGTGGCGATAGCATTCGGTGAGACCGTCGCTCATCTTCACCAGGTCATAGTAAATCCGCTTGGATTCGGGAACGTGGTAGTCCAGCGTAATATAATACTCATTGGAATTGGCGTTGACGAAACCCAGACCGGTGCCTGACATGGGCCGGGTGTCATGCAAGGGATAGAGATAGCATTCATTAAAGGGCGAGGTGTGCCGCATGGGGTCGCCCATCCGAGGCATTTCGATCTTGATGACCTCGGCCCCCAACTCCGCCATGTTGGCCACGGAGTGCGGCGTAAAAATATACATGGTACAGCTCATCCAGCGGATGCCTTTGAGGGCGTCGGGCTTGACAAACTCATTGCCCACATCGAAGACCTTCTTGCAATATTCTTCGAAGGGGGCCTTCATCTCTTCAAGCTCTTCTTTGCTCTTGGGGCCGTCCAGGTCCTCGAGGTTGCAAACCTTCATTTGCTGAAGTTCTTTATCTTCCATTAGATTACCCCCTTGTCCTTAAGTTCCCGCAGCTTCATGGGGCCATAGCCGAGGTAACGTTTGTAAATCTCGCCATTGTCATGTCCCAGGGGCCGACCGAGCCATTTCACCCGCGCCGGGGTGCGATACTGATAAGCTGTGGTCGCCTCGGCATACAAGATGGTACCATACTGTTCGTCCTCAAGGGTATTGACCCAGGGACGATACTTGAAGTGAGGGAATTCAGCCACTTCGTCGATATAGAGAATCGGACCAGCGGCGATTTCGTATTCCATCAGCTTCTGCTCGGCCTCGATGCGGTTGGTCTCCCGGAGCCACTTGGTGGTGACGGTGTAGGTCTTGATGAGGGCCTGGAGGGCGTTCCGGGCCGCCATTTCTTTCAACAGCGGGTCTTCATGGATGAGGCGGCCGAATTCGGGCAGGTCGCGCTCGATACACATACCGATGCGGTACCACAGCCGGTCGGTCTGGCCACCGATCATCATGTAACCGTCTTTACAGGGGTTCCAGGCATATTGGTTCAGGTTCGGGTCCCAAGAACCGGTCCGGGCCTTGATGGATTTGTTGAACCCATACCAGGTGATATCAAAGTCCAGGATGTCCATGAGAGTTTCGGCTGCGGTGCATTCGATGAACTGACCACCTTTGCCGCTTGCATTCCGCCAGAACAAGGCTGCCAGGGCGCTGGCCGCGGCTTGCTCACCGGCTACGAAGTCGGCCAGCCAGGTGCCGGACCGGACCGGGTCACCACCTTTGCCACCACGGGGGCATTGGTCAGGGGAAAAGCCGGTGTTGTGAATATAGGAGCAGGCCGCCATGCCGAAGGGATCCAACATCCACTGCCCATACTTGGAAACCTCGTCCTTCATCGGTCCCCACTGGCCGCGCTCACCGATCCAGACGTAAATCAGATCCGGATTCAATTTGGACAGGTGACGATAGCCCAAACCCAGAGAATCCATGTAACCCGGAGGATATTCCTCGATGAGGATATCCGTCAGCAGGGCCATCCTTTTATAAATCTCCCGGCCTTCGGGGGTTTCCAGATTCAGAGTAATGGAATAGGCGTTCCGGAGTTCATGAATAAAATCCAGGCCGCAGGGGGTGCCGGTGGCCTTGTCCTTCAGCATGTATTCTTCCCGGCCGAAGGGGGTCAACTGACGCAGGGGGTCGCCTTCCGGGGGCTCGATGTTGATCACTTCCGCCCCAAGTTCACCCAACAGGGCCGAGGCAAATTTATTGCCCAGGCGCCACTGCCCGTTCACCAAAACGCGGTATCCCTGGAGGGCTTCCGGTTTGTCGAAGCGGTATTCCAGGCGGAGGTTGTCTTCCAGGAACTTACCGAATTCCCCGGCCTTACGTTTTTCGTAAACGGCCATTACCTCTTCCGGTGAGGGCGGTGGGGTCACCGGCCAGGGCCGCACGTTGATGTTGGTCAGCTCAAACGTGTCGGCTCTGCTGTTAATTTCGACATTTCGCTTTTCTTTCGCCATCTTTTGACCTCGCTTGTTAATAGGCTGAAGAAATGGACTGTACGGTCAAATCTGCGGCCATGAGGCACTCGTTATCATCCTGCGGATGGGGGCTCAACCACCATCCTCGCACCGGGTGCGACTCCTTCCGGCCCCCAGTGGTCAACGGTAAATCCGGCACCATTGACAACCAAGGGGAACTGCCTGCCTTCACCTCCTTCCCGTCAGCTGATTGTCGGTCCATGGACCTTCTCATGGTATTGGCACGTTGTCTTCAGACCAAACCCTCCCGTTGCTCGGGTGGTCTTCCCTTATAACCTCATTACAAGAATCCTGCCGAAATCGGCACCCCCCTCCATCTTTTTTTTCTTTTTAAATTATGCTCTGAATTCAAAATATTAGCGCCATCACAGTGGATGGCGCTCTGGTTCAGCTTAATTTTGCTCCGAGAAGAATTGTCTGATTTATGACCCTGCCAATTGCTAGCTATCCCATTTGAAAGAAAATCTTTGCATTTCCATAGAAAATGCAAATCTGTCTGAAATATGACCCCCTTGTTTTTTTTTCAAACAATGGGAGGATTGGGTTCCAGATTATAACGGCGGATTTTGCTGTATAAAGTGCTGCGGCTCAGTTTCAAACGGCGGGCCGCATCGTGTTTGTTCCAGTTGGCTTCTTTCAGGACCCGCAGGATCAAACGCCGCTCCTGTTCGGCCAGGGAGGTGGAGGCCGGCTCCTCGGGTTTGTCTTTCAGGAAGCGGGGCAGGTGTTTGCGGCCGATGGTGTCACCCTGGCAGACGATGACCGCATGGCTGACGGCGTTTTCCAGTTGGCGGACATTGCCCGGCCAATCGAAGTCCATGAGCACCTGCAGGGTGTTGGGAGAGATGCGTTTGATATTCTTGCCTTCCTTGGCATTAAATTTTTCCAGGAAGTGTTGGCAGAGCAAAGGGATGTCTTCCTTGCGCTCCCGCAGGGCCGGCAGGGGGATGGAGATGACGTTGAGGCGATAATACAGGTCTTCCCGGAAGCGGCCGGCCTCGGCCTCCTTGAACAGGTCTTTGTTGGTGGCGGCCAGGACGCGCACATCGGCCATGATGGTCTCCTCGCCCCCCACCCGCTCAAAACAGTGATCCTGGAGGAAGCGCAACAAGAGGATCTGGGTGGCCGGGGCGATATCGCCGATTTCGTCCAAAAACAGGGTGCCCCCCTGGGCCCGCTCGATGCGGCCCTTTTTCTGGCGGATGGCGCCGGTGAAGGCCCCTTTTTCATGGCCGAAGAGCTCGCTTTCCAACAGGGTCGGGGAATAAGCCGAGCAATTGGCCACGATAAACGGCCCTTTGCGCCGGTGGCTGCGACTGTGGATGGCCCGGGCCACCAGCTCCTTGCCAGTGCCGTTTTCGCCGGTTATAAAGACAGTGGCGTCGGAACCGGCCACCAGCTCAATGAGTTCGTAGACCTCTTGCATCTTGGCGCACTGGCCGATGAGCTCGCCGTAGGAGCTGCGCTCGCTCACTTTCTGGCGCAACGTTTTGATTTCCTCTTCCCGGATTACCAGTTGGTGGATATAACCCGAGATCTGGGCAAACAGGGCCTGAAAGAAACGCAGGTCCTCCGGAATATATTTCTGGGGGGTGTGGGAACCCAACAGGAAGAACCCGATACACTGCTCCAGGGCCATGAGGGGCAGGCCGAACCAGGCCGGGTAGACCTCCACCGCCTGCCGCAGCGGCGCCGGCAGGAAGTTGTTGTGGCTGCGGGTGATGATCTTGCTTTCTTTGATATTCTCCAGGAGCTGCAGCAATTCGCCCAGGGCCTCGCCCTTCTCCATCAGGCGCAGGAACCGCTTCAACGGCGCCGCCACCTTCGGCGGGCAGTCCTCCAAGGGCAGAAAACCGGTTTTCCCCGAATCCAGGACCAGGAAGAGAGGTTCGGCCTCTGGAAAAAACTTGTGCAAAATATCATAAATATACTGCAAAATATCCGCCAGGGAGCCCTTGGTATGCACCTGCCGGGCGATCTCCAGCAGGGTCTCCAACTGGTGCTGGGTCTTTTGCAATTCCCGGGTCTGGGCGGCCAACGTGTCTTTGGCAGCCCGGAGTTCCGTTTCCACCTGTTTTAATTGACTGATATCAGTGACAATACCGATGGAACCATAAAAATTGTTGCCCACCATGAGCGGCGTTATGGAGACGAGGCAATAAAGCGGCGAGCCATCCCGGCGGGTCAGGCGGAGCTCCCGGGCTAACGCCCGCCCCTGGCGGCTCTGATTGAACTGAGCCCGGCCCTGCACCCGGGCCTCTTCGTCCATTAAACTGCACAGGGTCCGGCCCAAACATTCCTCGGCGGTATAGCCCAACATCTGGGCCAGACACTCGTTGGCAAAGGTGAAACGGGCCTTGTAATCCAGGATAAATATGCCTTCCCGGGCGGTCTCGACGATGGTCCGGTATTTTTCTTCGGAAGTTTTCAGCTGCAGTTCCAAATGGCGGCGTTCGGTGATATCCTGACTGTGTTCAAAGGCCTGTATAACCCGGCCGTCATTGTCCTTGACCGGATAAGAATGGACTTCAAAATGGCGCTGGCTGCCGTCCGGCAGCGTCAACAGCATCTCCCGCACCCGGGGC
This sequence comes from uncultured Desulfobacca sp., assembly GCA_937958145.1. Taxonomy (GTDB): domain Bacteria; phylum Desulfobacterota; class Desulfobaccia; order Desulfobaccales; family Desulfobaccaceae; genus Desulfobacca. Next base: position 6,087 of record CALGOE010000040.1, on the reverse strand, counting down.
TCACCGGTGGCAAAGACCTCCCGCACATGGCAATCGTCGCAGATATCATGGCGGTTATACAGGACCTCAAAACAGCGGCGGCCCAGAAGCTGCTCCGGCGGACGTTGGAAAGTGGTGGAAAAAGCTGGATTGACTTGCAGAATGTGATAATTGCGGTCGTAAATGACAAAGGGGTCGGTGACGCTGTTGAAAATGCGCATCAAAGAGGCTTCAGTCTGCTGGGTCATACACGTCCTTCCTTCTCGTTCCAGATGACAAACCCAGACGTCCATGTGGGAAAATAATGCGAGGAGTGGGACAACAGCGGCATCTATCGGTGAATCATTCTTACATATAGGTAACTACTCCATCAAACAAATAATTTGCTTCCTGGGGGGTCATTTTTTATACTATCGTAGCATGGTTCGCCCCGATTTGTCAAAGGAGAAATCAGCTATTTTTTAAAAAATCGTCACCATGTCACCGGCATTGCACCAAGGGCCGCAATTGGCCCGACAGATCAAGAAGTTGACCCAGCTGCAGGCCCTCCAGGACCTGGTGGCGTTGGCCGCGGCCCGGGGCCTCCGGGTCTATTTGGTGGGGGGCACCGTCCGGGAGCTCCTCCTGGGCCGGGAGATCCACGATCTGGACGTGGCAGTGGACCGCCAGGCCCTGGTCCTGGCCCAGGCCTTGGCCGAAAAGCTGGGCGGGACCTACGTGCTCCTGGATGAGCAGGAACGTTCCGCCCGGGTCGTCTGGCAGGGCTTGGAGCTGGACCTGACGGAATTCCGGGGGCCGGATCTGGCCACGGATCTGCAGCGCCGGGATTTTACGGTCAATGCCATGGCCATGGACCTGGCCAGCCTCTGGCACGAATCAGCGCCGGCGCTGCTTGACCCCTGGGGTGGCCAGGCGGACCTGGCCGCCGGCCGCCTGCAGTTGCTGCTGCCGGAAAATTTTCAAAAGGACCCGCTCCGGCTGCTCCGGGCCTTTCGTTTCGCCGCCACCCACGGTTTGACGCTCACGCCCGAGGTCAAAGCGGTCATTCGCACCTACGGGCCGGCGATCACCCGGGTCCCTGGAGAACGCCTGCACCAGGAACTCTTCCGCCTCCTGGCGGCGCCCCAGGCCTCTGCCGTGCTCCGCCAGATGGACGAGCTGAGCTTTCTGGGCCTCATTTTTCCTGAGCTTTTGGACCTGAAGGGCGTCTGGCAAAACGGCTACCATCATCTTGACGTTTTTGACCATTCCCTGGCGGCGGTGGCGGCCTTGGAGAGCGTATTGGCTGCTCCTGACGCCTTTTTTCGACAGGTGGCACCCTATGTGGCCGCTTATGGCAGTCAGGAGAAAAAACCGGCCCTGGTCAAACTGGCCGCCCTGTTTCATGATGTGGGCAAGCCTCCGACCCAGGAATATCAGCCGGCGCGGGAGCGCTACACCTTTTATTATCATGACCATCTGGGAGTGGAGATTTTCCAGGGGGTGGCCGCGCGGCTGCGCTTCTCGCAAGAGGAAACCGCCACGGTCAGCCGTCTCATCGCCCTGCACATGCGGCCTTTTCTCCTGCTGCCCGATTTCCGCCAGGGAAGTTTGAGCCAACGGGCTCTCGGGCGCTTTATCAAAGCCGCCCGCCCCGACCTGGCCGGGGTCTTTCTCCTGGCCATGGCCGACAGCCTGGCCGGCCAGGGGGCCCTGAAGCCCCCGGACAGCGAACAGGTGCTGGCCGCATTCTGTGACGAGGTCTACCGGTTCCTGAAAGAGCGCCTGGAACCTCTGGAGCAGCGGCCCCGACTCCTCACCGGCGCTGACCTGATCCAGACCCTGCATCTGCAGCCGGGCCCGGCCTTTCGCCATCTCCTGACAGCCGTGGAGGAAGCGGCCCTGGAAGGCCGGGTAACGACCCGGGAAGAGGCCCTGGCGCTGGTCAGGGGCCTGGTGGCCGGAATGGGGGAAGAGGGAATGGGGAAAAGGGAATAGGGGATAAACTGGGTAGTTAGCTAAGGGCAGGATTTTTAGGCGTTCATCGTTTTCCCTGGTCCCGCCCGCAAGAAAGCCGCAACCATGACCACGATTGACAAAGACTTGGCCAAGCCGATGCTGGCCGTCTGCCGGGCTCTCTACCGACGCCAACTGGTGGCGGCCCTGGACGGCAATGTCAGTGCCAAACAGGGCGCTTATATCCTGACCACCCCCAGCGGCGTCAGCAAGGGGTTCATCCGCCTAAAGGATCTGGTCCTGGTGGATGCCGCCGGGCAGGTGCTGGCGGGGACCGGCCGCCCCACCTCGGAGCTGCTCCTGCATCTGGAGGTCTACCGCCAGCGGCCCGACGCCGCCGCAGTCATTCATGCCCATCCCCCGGTGGCCACGGCCTGTTCCATCGCCGGCCTTTCCCTGGCTGAACCGATCTTGCCGGAGGTCGTCCTGACCCTGGGAGCCATCCCCACCGCCCCTTATGCCACCACCGGCACCCCGGCCATGGCCGCCGCCGTCCGCGATCTTGTATCCGTCTATGATGCCATCCTGTTGGAACAGCATGGCGCCCTGACCATCGGCCGGGATCTGTGGGACGCCTATTATAAGATGGAAAAGGTGGAACACGCGGCCTGGACGGTCTGGCTGGCCAAGCAGCTGGGCGGGGCCCGGTTCCTGCCGCCGGCGGAAGTGGCCAAACTGACAACTCTGGGCATCCGGAAAGGTTATCGGCCGCCGTCTGCCACCCCCCCTCCCGGTATCGGCTGAACTAGGGGTTAGGTCGGGGTTGTTTTGGGAAGGGCAAAGGAAAAGACCGCCCCCCGCTCGGGCCGGTTCTCCACCCAGAGGCGTCCCTGATGCGCGTCTATTATCCTCCTGACGATGGCCAGGCCCAGGCCCAGACCGCTCTCCTGGCCCTGATTCTTCCCCCGATAGAGCAGATCAAAAAGATGGGGCAGGTCGTTGGGGTCGATGCCAGCCCCCTGATCCTTGACCAAAACGATGACTTCCCCCGGCCGATCCTGCACTTCCACGACAACCTGGCTGCCGGGGGGCGAGTACTTGACCGCATTTTCCACCAGATTGCCCAACGCCCGCTGAAAAAGCACCGCATCCGCCTGCAGGATGACAATTTCCTGAGGGAAATTGGCCACCACCGTCACCTCTTTGGCCTCGGCCTGGGGTTGATAGCGCTTGATTACCTCCAGACATTCTTTTTCCACCTGCATGGCGCTGGGCAAAGGCTTGAGAATATGCAGATCCAGACGGACAAAGTCCAAGAAATTGGTGATTAATTTTTCCAGGCGGAGGATCTCCTGAAAGATGGTCTGCAGGATGGCGGTCTGGGCTTCGGTCAGCGGACCGCTTTTGCCCTGGAGCAGCCGGTTGAGAAGTCCGGCCACGCCGACCACGGGGCCCTTCAAGTCATGGGCGAACATGCCGGCCAATTGCCGGCGCTCGTTCTCCATAATCTTTAACTGGCCGATATCCCGAAAGGTCTCCACTCCGCCCAAAAAATTGCCCTCATCATCCTGCAGCACACTGGCGGTCAACATGATGTCAATTTTGTGGCCCCGGCGGTTCACCAGCGTCGCTTCCCGGGAAACGGCCTCCCCGCCGTTCATGGCGTGCCTTAAGGGACACTCCCGGCCGCACATACTGCTCTGCAATATGTCGCCACAAAAAAGTCCCAAGGCCTCTTCCCGGGCATAACCGGTTATCTTCTCCGCAGCCCGGTTAAGATCGGTAATCCGCATCTGTTCATCCACGGTGATGACCCCATCAGCCATGCTCTGGATGATAAAATGGGACCATTCCGAGGGTTTGATGTCTGCAGTTTTTGTTCCCATAGACCTGCCTTCACGTCATCGGTCGGAATCTGTGCACCATGCCGGCCCGCTGCCGTTTTTTCCCTTCTATTTCCCCTGCCAAACCGGCGGACGCTTTTCCAGAAAAGCGCTTACCCCTTCCTGGGCATCGCGGGAAGTGCAGAGACGGGCGAACACCTCACTGCTGTAGGTAAAGCGCTGTTGATACGGCATGTCCTGCATCTGATAATAAAACTTTTTTCCCATGGCCACGGCCAGGGGGCTTTTGCTCAGAAGTTTCCGGGCAAAGGCCAGGGTTTCCGCCTCCAAACGGTCCGCCGGCACCACCCGGTTGACGATGCCCAACCGTTCGGCCTCCGCCGCATCGATGAGGTCTCCGCATAAGAGCATCTCCAGGACTTTTTTCTTGCCCAGATGGCCGATGGGAATGACCGGCCCGGTACACAACAGGCCCACGTTAATGGCTGTGGTACCGATCTTGGTGCCCTCGGCGACGACGGCAAAGTCCGCCGCAAAGACCAGCCCGGCGCCGTTGGCCACGGCATAGCCGTGGACCATGGCGATCACCGGCTTGGCCATCCCGGCAATGGTGAGGTGCATCTCATCCATCAGGGCAATCCACTCCTGATATTCGGTCGCGCTCTTGCCGGCAAATTCCGCGATGTCGATGCCGGTGGAGAAAGCCCGCCCCGCGCCCTTGACAATAACGACCCGGACCGCGTCATCGTTGTCCATCTGCCGCAAGCAGTCGTTCAGCTCCCGGGCCAACTGACTGCTGAAGGTGTTCATCTTTTCCGGCCGGTTCAGGGTGAGGAAGCCGAGTTGGTCCCGGCACTCCACCAAAATAGTTTTATACTCCATGGAACCCTCCTCATAACGCATGATCGGCGCCTGGGACTGCAATATTCGGGACGACAACCGGATACCCATCTGTACTCTAGCCTAAATCAGAATATCCGACTTGTCCATAGCATTTTTCCGGTGTGACCGGCTGAAGACCCGCGCAGCAGGGGGCGCACGCACGGCCCCGGGGCCGCAGCCGAGATTCAGGCCCGAACAGACGGATGGCCCCAAAGCAAAAGAGGTTAGCAGCCATTCTGCTAACCCCTTGATATCGTTGGCGGGGACGACGAGACTCGAACTCGCGACCTCCGGCGTGACAGGCCGGCGTTCTAACCAACTGAACTACGCCCCCGCTTGGGTCTGTCGTGTTTGTGCTGGTAGGCGGAACAGGGCTCGAACCTGTGACCCCCGGCTTGTAAGGCCGATGCTCTCCCAGCTGAGCTATCCGCCCACGCCCAAGCAAGCTGTTATGGTATATCAAACCCCCTGGGGGTTTGTCAACATGAGCGGCCGAAAATTTCCTGGCCGCACGCCAGTCAATGGGCGTGGATTTCAGCTTCGCCCGGCACCTCGGCCACCGCCGGCAGGAAGGCCGGGGAGGGCATCTCGGCGGCTTCGGCTTTGCCCTTGAACAATTTTTCCGGCTCATCCAGGACCAGGGCCCGGAGGAGCACTTCGTCCATGTGTTCCACCGGCACCACCTCCACGGCCTTGAGGATGCGGGGCGGAATGTCTTTCAGGTCCTTCTCGTTATCCTTGGGGATCAGGACGGTTTTAATCTGCCCCCGATGGGCGGCGATGATTTTCTCTTTCAAGCCGCCGATGGGCAACACCCGCCCCCGGAGGGTGATCTCCCCGGTCATGGCCACATCCCGGTGGACCGGGATCTTCAGCAAGGCCGAGACAATGGTCGTGGCCAGGGTAATGCCGGCCGAGGGGCCGTCTTTGGGGATGGCCCCTTCCGGGATGTGGATATGGATATCCACCCGCCGGTAGAAATCCAGGGGCAGACCCAGTTCCGCAGCCCGGGAACGGACATAGCTCATGGCCGCCTGGGCCGACTCCTGCATAACCTCGCCCAGCTTGCCGGTAATAATAAGTTTGCCCCGGCCGGGCAGGATGACCACTTCGGTCAGGAGCAGTTCGCCGCCGAATTCCGTCCAGGCCAGGCCGGTGGTCAGCCCGATCTCGTCTTTTTCCTCGCTGCGACCGTAGCGGTATTTGGGCACCCCCAAATACTTGGGCACCGTCTGGCTGGTCACCCTGACTTTATGTTCCGGCCCCTCCTTGGCCACTTCCCGGGCCACCTTGCGGCAGATGGCCGCCAGCTCCCGCTCCAGATTGCGCACCCCCGCTTCCCGGGTATACTGGCGGATGACCGTCAGGATGGCGTTTTCCGAAAATTCTATATTGTCGGGGCTAAGACCGTTGGCTTCCCTTTGCTTGCGGATGAGGAACTGCTGGG